>NZ_JAUZUV010000001.1:0-300000 GCF_031844265.1 Acinetobacter sp. RG5
CCTTTATTAAGGAGGGAGAAAAGCCCCTCTTAAAAAATCTAAAATGAGGCTTTTCTTGCACAAAAGTTAAAGCAGTACTTTAACTTCTGTTCAGGATTTGGGGAGATTTTAAAATTAAACCGCTGTACGCTCTTCAATTCCGTTATCCGTCGCGACAATTGCGATATCTGCTTTGTTGATCGCAAAGATACCGTTACACACCACGCCCGGAATATCGTTTAAGGTTTTTTCCAGTTCAAGCGCATTCAGAATATTGAGGTTATATACATCTAAAATCACGTTACCGTTGTCAGTGACCACACCTTCACGATAAGCAGGATCGCCACCTAAAGATACAATTTTACGCGCAACAGCAGAACGCGCCATTGGAATCACTTCTACCGGAAGCGGGAACTCACGCCCTAATTGTCCAACCCATTTAGAATCATCCACGATACACACAAATTTTTTTGCAATAGAGGCAACAATCTTTTCACGTGTCAGCGCTGCACCGCCACCTTTGATCATATGCATATGACGATCAATTTCATCTGCACCATCAACATAAGCATCCAGACCACTGACAGAGTTCATATCTACCACTTCAATGCCGAGTTTTTTCAAGCGTTGTGCAGTTGCTTCTGAACTGGCTACCGCAGCTTCCAATTGCAGCTCAGGCAATAAGTCAATTAAAAAGTTTACAGTACTGCCTGTACCTACGCCTAAAATGCCCCCTTTTGGCAAGTGTTTTAAAGCGGCTTTGGCTGCTGCTTGTTTTTTCTCATCTTGGGTTGCATATAGACTCATGGCTTCACTCAACTATTTTGGACTTTTGCAGCTTTTTTAAACCGCAAAGCCGTGTGGTTTGTTACAATAAGCCCCTATTTTAAACTGTTAGATGGAAAATTAACATGCTGTCTCGTTTGGTTCGACAAATTTTACAAGCAACGGTCTACGATGTTGCAATCGAAACTCCACTCGAAGCAGCGCCACGAATTAGCGAACGACTCAATAATAACATCCGCTTTAAACGTGAAGATTTACAACCGGTTTTTTCATTCAAACTACGCGGTGCCTATAACCGTATTAGTCAACTACCGAAATCACAAATGGAACGTGGCGTTATTACTGCTTCAGCGGGCAACCATGCACAGGGCGTGGCACTCTCAGGGAAAAAGCTGGGTATTCGCGCGATTATTGTGATGCCTAAAACCACACCTGATATCAAGGTACAGGCGGTTAAACGTCTGGGTGGCGAAGTGGTTTTGCATGGTGATTCATTTGATGTTGCCAATAAATATGCGATTCAACGTGCCCAGGAAGATGGGATGACTTTCATTCCGCCTTATGATGATGAACTGGTGATTGCTGGCCAAGGCACCATTGCCAATGAAATTCTGCGTCAGTGGCGCGACGTCGATTATGTCTTCGTTGCAGTAGGCGGCGGCGGCCTGATCGCAGGTGTTGCAGCATATTTAGGTGATGTCGCACCACATGTGAAAGTCATTCCCGTGGAATACGACGAATCTGCCTGTTTAAAAGCTGCTTTAGAAGCCAATGAGCGTGTGATTCTTCCATCTGTAGGTTTATTTGCTGATGGTACAGCTGTAGCCCAAATTGGTGAAAAACCATTTGATGTGATTCGTCTGCAAAAGTCGGACAATTCAGGCCCGATCGTTGAACCGAATGTGGTGCTGGTGAATACGGATGAAGTCTGTGCAGCGATTAAAGACACTTATGACGAATGCCGTAGCATTGTCGAACCATCTGGTGCAATGGCACTGGCCGGCATCAAAAAGTACGTGGCTGAACATGGTATTGAAGGGAAAAACATGGTGTCGATTGTCTGCGGCGCCAACATGAACTTCGACCGTTTACGTTATATCGCTGAACGTACCGAATTGGGTGAACGAAAAGAAGCAATCTTTGCCGTGACCATTCCAGAACAGAAAGGTTCATTCCTGAGCTTCTGCCGTGCCTTGCAAGGTCGTAATATTACTGAATTTAACTACCGTGCCAGCGATGCTTCTGCGGCACAGGTCTTTGTCGGTATTAGTCTAAAAAATGGCGAGAAAGAACGTCAAGAAATTTATGAAACCTTAAAGTTCCAGTATGACGTTGATGATCTGTCTGATGACGAAGTGGCCAAACTGCATATCCGTTACCTGATCGGTGGTCATGCCGATATTGAAAATGAACGCCTGTTCCGAGTGGAATTCCCGGAGCGTCCTGGCGCTTTACTGATGTTCCTGGAGCGTCTGGGCCCGACCCATAACATTACCCTGTTCCACTACCGTAACCACGGCGCTGCTGAAGGACGTGTTCTGGTGGGTCTTGAAGCGACCGATGCACAACAAAATCCGGACGGTTTGATCGAAACTCTCGAAACCATTACCTATCCATATCAGGAAATTACCAATAATCTGGGTTATCAACGTTTCTTGAAGTAATTCTTTCAAACATAAACCGCCTTTCGAGGCGGTTTTTTTAGGATGATATTCTAGGCAGATTTAAAAATGTATCATGAATGAAAACACCAATTATCCATTAATTTCCAATCTTGTTAAAATTAAAAATAATTACAAAAACAGAACCTTAAGATATGAATATCACTTTTATTATTATTTTGCTCACCACTTTATTTGTCTATTTATACGGCTATCCAGCATACAAATTAAATCAAGAAGAAGATCGTGTTCGAACAAGTATGAAAAATATTCCCAGTAATGCAACCGCAAATAACCTCAGCAACATCGCTGGTATAGAGGCACATTCAGAAATACTCAACCAGTATCCCAAATTTGTTTATATTTTTCTAAATCATTATAAAGAAGTGAAATTAGATCCTAAAATTTCAGCTTTTGTAAAAAGCTTTTCTTGTGCCTCAATCGATAATTTAAAAACTTATCCTCAACTCAAACGCCAAGCCACACTCAATATCATGAAGGATGATCATCATGAATTCGAATACATCATCCAAAACAGCTATGGAACCTTATATGCACATCGTCAGGTTATGTCTGACTGTCCAAATTTTCAATCTGTACTTCAGATGAAAGAAGCGTAAATACTTCAAAGATCTGTACTATTTTTACCTAAAAACTATAGCTGAAGAATCGCCTTCTCATTACCATAGCGGATATAACGAATGACATAAAGATAACGAAGGACAATCCATGGCATTATTTGCAGTCATCGGGCTTGGCAGTTTCGGTGCGACCGTGGCCACACAGCTCATCAGCCTGAAGCATGAAGTGATCGGAATCGATCTGAATAAAAAATATGTCGAAAACATTTCTGATCAGCTGACCCATGCCGTGATTGCCGATGCAACCGATGAACATGTACTCGATGAGCTGAACATTCAGCGCTGTGATGCCGTTGTCGTTGCGATTGGAGAGGATATTGAGGCCAGTATTCTATGTGTATTGCACTTAAAAAATATGGGCGTAAAGAAAATCTGGGTGAAGGCCAAATCCAAATCCCACCACATGATTCTGACCCATCTCAATGTTGAAAAAATCATTCATCCTGAAGAAGATATGGGCGTTCGGGTGGCCCAGTCATTAAGCTATCCGATGGTCAGTCGTTATATGGCGCTTGAGGATGATCATTATATTGTCAAAATTGAAATTCATGCAGATCATCATGGTACGCCACTGAATCAGTTGATGAAGCATGCTCCTGAAATCACTACCTTATTACATAAACGCGGATCTACATTGCAATATCACGTAGATGCCAATCAGATTCTTCAGGAAGGCGATATTTTACTGGTTGAAGGATTGCTGGAACCTTTGCGCCGTCTTGCTAAATATTTTAAACATCTATGAAAAGTTCTGATTTAAAGCAACACAGGACGATTAACCTCAGTCCTCCAAGCTTACTGGCTTTGGGTTTTCTTGGATTAATTCTGATCGGTTCGCTGCTGCTGATGCTGCCTATTGCCCATCATGGAGAAATCAGCTGGCTGGAAGCCATTTTTACAGCAACTTCTGCTGTGACCATTACCGGGCTATCGGTGGTGAATGTCGGTGAAGCCTATACCGTATTTGGTCAAATCGTGATTATGTTTTTGTTACAATGCGGCGGCTTGGGTTTTATGACCTTTGCCATTCTGGCAGTGATGAGTCTGGCACCGCAACTGGGGCTAAAACAACAAGTCATGGCACAGGAGTCCATTGGACAAACTAGCCTGAAAAAAGTCAGTTTTACCATTAAAGCCGTGTTTTTATATTCTCTATTCTTTGAAGCAATCGGTACGCTGATTCTGACTTTGGCTTGGCTCAAAGAATATCAGTTTAGCGATGCACTATTTTATGCAGCTTTTTATAGCGTCTCCGCTTTTAATAATGGTGGATTTTCACTATTTCCAAATAGCTTGATGAGCTTTTCAGGACAGTATCTGATTACCTTTACCATCAGTATGCTGTATATCATTGGCGGTATCGGTTTTCTGGTGCTGATGGACGTCAAAGAACATAAGCGCTGGCGTAAGTTGAGTACCAACAGCAAGCTAATCCTCTCAACGATTCTGGGGCTCAATCTGAGTGCGTTTATTGTACTATGGCTACTCGAAGCCTCTAATCCGCAAACTCTGGGCCTGATGAGTCTAAGCGATCAAGCCGTAAATGCCTGGTTCCATGCCACCGTTCCCCGCTCTTCAGGTTTTCATAGCTTGCCAATGGAACAAATGAGTGATGCATCCACTCTAGTTACCATATTTCTAATGTTTATTGGTGGAGGTTCCTTAAGTACAGCGGGCGGCATCAAAGTCGGAACGTTTATTATTGTGGTCATCAGCGTAATCAGTTTTTTAAGACGCGAAGATGAGATCCGGCTGTTTAATCACTCTATTCCTGAAAAAACTACGTTTAAAGCATTAGCCGTGGTGTGTATTACTGCAGCGCTGATCATGATGGGTTTTATGAGCTTATTAATCCTGGAACCTGAGCAGGATTTTCTGGATCTGTTGTTTGAAGCCGTGTCTGCAGCTTGTACCGTCGGTTTGTCCCGAGGGGTAACAGAGGAACTACAACCTGCCAGTTTGATTATTCTAATGCTGTTAATGTTCGCAGGGCGTCTAGGGCCACTGACGCTTGCTTATTTTATTGCGACTCCGAGAAAGAGTCGTCTCAAACATCCGCCTTCAGAAATCCAGATTGGCTAATCTATCTATAAAAAAACCATGCAGCGGCATGGTTTTTTATTTTCATTCCAAGATGTTTAAAGTTGGAATCCTAGAACCAGTTCATCAAGGAAACACCTAAACCGACATACGTGGCACGGTGATTATAATCAATCAGACTTTCTCCGTAGCCATCAAATAGCTGGAATTGGCCACGCAAACGCCCACTGATCGGGAATGACCAATCGAACTGTACGGCTCCACGATTTTCATCTCCACCTTTTAAGGTATGTCGCAGCATTAATGAAAAATCATGCTCCTTATAACGATAAAATGCGGTCATGTCTCCACGGCCGATATAGTTTTTGATTTCTGGATTGTTATCATCTTCTCGCTTCTCTTCAAAGCGATACCAAGGACGAACCATCAAGGCAAAATTGTCTTTTTCAAAACCGAGATTCAGCATCACCCGGTTCCAGCTACGTGATAACGGATCAGAACGGCCATTGGACTGATGATTAATGGTCAATCCCAACATACGCCAGTTAAGACCTAAAAGATCATAGTTGGTACGGAAGATTAAACTGGCTTCGGGTTCATAGTTGGTTTCACGAAACGGACGTGATTCTTCCGAGTTATACACCTGCCAACGTGAAGATTGGGTATAACCAAGCCAGAGATCGCCATTATCTCCCAAGATATTTTCAACCGCCTTGGTCTTTAAAGACAACTGAAACTTTGCTTCGGTTGAGGTAAGATTTTGGTCTTCCTTCACTGTGTTTTCTGGATTTTCACTTTGAGGGAATTCATTTTTCTTTGATGTCCAGAAACCTGGCATCAAATACACTGGCTGATAAGAACGAATGTTCCAGGTGCCTAATTTACTTTCTGGAGAGAGTTCCCAGCGGCTATCCAGCAAAGACAGATTCGGCGTCAGTTTTGATCCTTCAGAAGCATAAATATTGGAAACGGTTTGACCAATTTTCGCTTTTAAATTATCGGGTTCAGGCGCAATTTCTGCTGCTGCACGACGTTCAGAAACGATTGCAGGCTTCTCAGTGACCGGAATTTTAAATAAAGTATCATAACAGGCCAGACGCTCTGCACTAATTTCCAGTGCAGCACAGGCTTCAGCCGTTGCCGGCGTGGGACTGTTGACTACTGTTTCTTCCGCATTCACTTGCGTCCCAACTGCACAGCCCAGCAAAACGCTCAGCTGTAGAGTTGAGCGCTTAAACGAATTAAGCGCCATCCATTATCCTCTTTTTTTTATTTATAGAACTTGTTGAATTACAAAACCAAGCTGTTCCAGCATTTCACGTTTTGCCACTGGCGCTACAATGGCTTTCGTCGCCTGCTGCTCGACCAGATAGGTCTGTGCAACACGCTGCAAATCATCCAGTGTGACATTCAATAAACGTTCACGTAATTTTTTACGGAACGCTGGCGTACGTTGATGCAAGTAAGAATAACATGCAGTAATGGCTTCGCCTGCCGGTGAACCCGGTTTATCCATGCTGGCAATCAGACCCAGAATGGCTTCTTCCAACTGGTGTGGCTGTTGTGGTGCATTAAGTAACCACTGAATACTCGCATCAAAATCCTGGAAAGTTTCTGCCAGACGTGGGTCACGATAGCTGTAGAAACGGAATGAACAGGCATTCCCGTCATAGCTGGCACCACCACCATAGGCACCGCCTTTTTCACGGATGGCACTGTGCAGGAAGCCATTACGCAAATAACCCGCCAGTACCATCAATGCAGCAGCATCAGGATGTGAAACTTCAACAGCTGGATAAGCAGCCGCACAGAACTGGACATTGGCTTGAATCAACCAGGCTTCGTGCTGGTCATGGGTTACTTTTTCGACTTGAGTTAATGAAACTGGTGCAGAATCAACTTCAAGTTTATCCCAGACATTCTGAATTTCTTCGATCAGATGCACAGACTGCGGCTCTTCACAGACTAACAGGAACTGCTTCGGCGCTTGCAACAAAACACGATGAATTCGTTTTAACTCGTCAATCAGAAGATCATATTCAGCCGGATCTTTTTCGATCTTAGATACCAGTTCGATCAGCCAGTTCAATGCACCCAAACCGGTATTGTGATAATCACGCAAAGCCAATGCACTATGCTGGCGTGAAGCCGTTTGCATTGCATAGCTATGTCCAGAACCGGAAATACGTGACTGCCAGCGCGTTTTACGCTGTTGTAACAGCTCGATAATACGGTCTTTTTCATCAAAACGAAGCTGTTCAAAACCAATCTTTAACAGACGGATCGCATCGAGATGATTCACCAAAGATTTGGTCGTTAGCGTCAACCAGGCAGTAATCTTGTTTTTGTCATCGACTTTAGAACGCAAAGATGCGCCCATACCCAGACCGCCACTTACCGCTGTTTGCAGTTGCTGGAACTCAAGATAATCATATTCACCCGCACCCACCTCACCCATCAGGATTGAAAGCAGGTTAAAGTAAGGCGACTGCACCACTTCATCCGGAATATTAACCAGAACCTGTTGGTAATAAATACCATTAGTACCGGCATGATACAGGTTCAACGGCGTATCAACACGGTTACAGATAATCTCGCGTAACTGACCTTGCACAATCTGTAATTCCGCAGGAACATCTTCCAGACCGACTTTCGGCAATAAGTTCAAGTCATCCGGCGTGTCCTGACGAATATTCAATGCTTCAGTCTGGGCAATAATTTCCGCTTTCTGCTCTTCAGTTAAATTCTTGCCAATTTCAGTCAGACGCGCTTTTTCATCAGCCGCTTCTTTGGCAGATTTGGTCGCATCCGGAACCAGCGTCAGTTGGACACGATGTGGATTATCCAGCAAATGCTCTTTGATCAGATTGGATAACCACATTGGATCTTGCAGTTCTTCTTTGACTGCAGCAATGGCAGAGTCCACATCCCAAACTTCGACCGGATCACGATGATGAATCGCGCTGCCCAGACCGCTCAGAATCAGGCTTAAACCATACGGCGTACCATCACCATTGATTTCACGCTGATGCAATTCGATTTGATGCAGGATCGCATCGACCATGTTCTGATCAACCGGTTTAGAGGCAACTTCTTCCAGAACCTTAAACACACCATTTTTAAATTCTTCTGCATGTTCAGGATTTGAACCCTGCACCGCACAGTAGAAAGTCATTTCAAAGTTAGAATCATCCACGCCCATGAATGGACCTGTTGCATCTGCATAACCACAAGTTTCCAAATAATGACGCAGTGGTGATGCTGAATCTTCTAACAAGATACCTTCAACTAAACGCATACCTAAACGCAGTTTAATGTCACTGGCTTCTGGCAATAACCATGACAGCACATGATAGGTCTTGTCCTGCAGGTCTTCAGCATCAACAGCATAGCTGTCTGTCACCGTCAATGGTGCAGTCAAACGGGTTTCAGGTGTTGGATACAGCGTCTGACCTTTTTCAAATTTGGACAATGCCAGATTTTCAAACTGCTCTTGCAGTTCGAATGCTGTTTTATTGCCAAAGGTCATGAAGACTGCATTACTTGGATGGTAATGTGACTTATAGAAATCAACTAACTCCTGGTAAGTCAGATCAGGAATATCTTTAGGATCCCCACCAGAATTATAATGATAGATGGTATGCGGATATAAATGATGCGCCAGCGTGTGATACAGCTGGTCTGAAGGCGAACTCATCGCACCTTTCATTTCATTAAAAACTACGCCTTTATAGACAGGCTCGCCATTTTCCAGCTCAATGCGAATGCCTTCCTGGGCAAAATCCAATGGATTCAGGTTCGCAGCAAATGCTGCATCCATATACACTTCGAGCAGGTTCTGGAAATCTTTACTATTTTGGGTCGCAAATGGATACGCAGTCCAGTCAGCCGCAGTAAAGGCATTCATGAAAGTATTCAGTGAACGGCGAATCATCAGGAAGAATGGATCACGCACCGGGAATTTTTCTGAACCACACAGCGCAGTATGTTCCAGAATATGTGCTTCGCCTTTAGAATCCATCGGCTGGGTACGAAACGCCACCAGAAAGACATTTTCGTCGTGATTGGTCGCCAGATGATAATGTGTGGCGCCAGTCACTTTATGTTTATATTCAGACACGAAAATGTCTAAAGCTTCAACATGTTGTTGACGTACCAACTGAAACGCAGGATGTACAGTTTGAGAAATGGTTTCAGTGACATCTACAGTCATGCGATCTCCTAATGCTTTAATTAAAATAACTAAGCGCATTATAGCTTTAGTTATCTAAATTATTCACGTTGAAAACCGAGGATTTTGATCGAATTAAGTAAACTTGATCATTTGAAAATTAAATCATCAAATTTACTTCCTGCATCTAGATAAGTATTTACAAGCTTAAGAAATCAGGTATTTAAAATAGTTATAGCTTGGATTATTTTCTACAAATACATAATTCTGCTTTTGATAAAAACTGGCGGCCAGTCGGGTATCTGTTTGTAAGCATAAAGCCGAATAATGCGGACGTGCCAATTGCTCTAGGTAAGCCAAAAGCTGTTTGCCTACGCCATGCTGACGATATTTCGGATGCACATAAAAACGGCGTACACGACCAATGCGGTCTTCAATGCCGTTATCTCCCCATTGCTGGTTTAAGCCACCACAGCCAACCAGTTTCTTGCCATCATGCGCCACCACCAAATATTCATTGGCGTGGCTAAAGCAGTTTTTCCCGGTGCGATATTCTTCTATTAACTTATCTACCAAATTATAGCCTTCTTTACGTGCCAGAGTTGCCAGTGTTTCGATCTGATCCGGGAGTTGTTCGGCTGTTACAATTTTAATATTCATATACGCACACTATTTGAAATTGTTGTGAAGAATGACTGTTGCCAAGCGACTTAAAGTATCATGCCAGGAGCGATATCTCTTTATAAATAAAATGTGATCCTTAAATCAATGCTGCAGCACACCAGTGCACAAAAATAAGTCAGTTTTTAGACCAAAGATAGCTGCTGAACAAAATACAGCATTTTTGAAAAATATTTGAAAATGATTCAGCAAACTACAGCAATCCCAAGCAATCGTGTAAACTTAGGACTTTCATTTTTAATGTGATATTTGAACATGGCAACTGTTGATCTTTTTGCGATTGGTAATGCGCTGATTGACCAAGAATTTAAAGTTTCTGATGACTTTTTAACTGCACATCACTTGCAAAAAGGCACCATGCAACTTGCAGATGGTGAGACTCAGGCCACTCTTTATCAAAATCTTCAAGCGACTCAAGTGTATAAGGGTCAGGCTTCAGGCGGTTCAGCAGCCAACACTACCGTGGCATTTTCTGCGCTCGGTGGTTCTGCATTTTATGGCTGTCGTGTCGGAAATGACGAACTGGGGCACATCTACCTGAAGGGTTTGAATGATGCAGGTATTAAGACCACCACCCAATCGATCAGTGAAGGCGTAACAGGGACATGTATGGTTCTGGTCAGCCCTGATTCTGAACGTACCATGCATACCTATCTGGGTATTACGGCCGAACTGACTGATCAACAAATTGATTTCAGCGCACTAAATAGCGCGAAATGGCTATATCTCGAAGGTTATTTATCAACTTCTGACACAGCACGTCATGCGGTACAACAAGCACGTGATATTGCCCGTGCCAATGGCGTTAAAATTGCCCTAACTTTATCTGATCCTGCCATGGTGCAATACGCGCGTGCCGGTTTGGATGAAATGATTGCAGATGGTGTAGACTTGCTGTTATGTAACCAGCAAGAAGCGCTGATGTATACAGAAACAGATAATCTTGAGGCAGCCCTGCTTAAATTAAAAACAATCAGTCAGCACGTTGTCATTACATTGTCAGCTGAAGGCGCACTGATTTCGGATTATCAAAATACATTTACTGTTCCTGGCCGTAAAGTGCCTGCAGTAGATGCCAACGGTGCCGGTGATGCTTTTGCCGGGGCTTTCCTGTACGGATTGAATGCTAATTTGGGTCTTCAAGCTGCGGCTGAACTGGCGATTCTCATTTCGAGCCAGGTGGTTTCACAATTTGGTCCACGCCTGGCAGTTGAAGACTATGCGGCATTATTACAAGACTTTCAAAAGGAATGTGCTTAATGTTTAAAATTTGCATGACCGAAGACGTTCCAGAACGCGAAGCACGCTCTTTTGAGCTTCCCGATGGAGATAATATCTTTATCACACAGCGTGACGGTGCCTTCTATGCCTATCAAAACTTGTGTCCGCATTTGCAGGTCGAACTGGAATTTCTGGAAAACCAGTTTCTGGATCGCGATCAGGAATTTATTGAATGCTCCACGCATGGCGCCTTGTTTCTGGTAGAAAGCGGTGAATGCATTTCTGGGCCTTGCCAAGGTCAAGCACTTGAAAAAGTAGAGATTACCGTGCATTCTGATGGTGGAATTTACCTCTCAGAATAAGACTAAAACGGACTTCACCATGCCTGCATTTTTTCTAGACTATAACCTGATGCCTTTTCATCTGAGTTTATTGGCGATTATTCTGTTCGGTGTGGTGAAAACCATTGGTTTCTATTTTGGACTCAGACCCAGCAAGTTTCTGCAAAAAATTTCACCTTATGACTTTCAGCAGATGGATCTACTAAACGTCAAATTCTCCAAAACCTTGATTGTGTTTTTCTTCCTGATGAATTTTAGTTTTGCCGGCTATGTTTTACAGTTCCTGATCTATTCTCAGGAATTTAAATTTCTGCCTGCTTATTACCTGATTATTCCGGCTTTAATCATTGCGACTTTTTTTACTATTTTTATGATTCACTGTCTGGATCAGGTCATTCCACCTAAATATAAAAAGAACAATGTCAATTTACTTGGCCGTTTGGCGACAATTTCCAGTGGCAATGCCCGACCCGGTTTTTCTGCTCAAGCGCGGGTGCGAGATGAGTATGGGCAACTACATTATGTACAGGTAGAACCTGAGTTTGGTGAACTCGGTTTTCAGTCGCAGATTATCCTGATTCGCATGAGAAAATCTCATTATGTTGCCAAGAAAATTTGTAAATCTAATCAGCTGTTCAGCATGAATCTAGATTAAATTCTAAATCATTTGATAGTTATTAAAAAATCCCGACAGATATCGGGATTTTTTAATGTCTATATTTATTTTTTAAGAAGTCCTGAAACCATATTCAATACATTTTGAATATCATTATTGGCTTCCTGCTTGCTGGTTTGCTCACCTTGTGGAGTAAGCGAATCAATAATCTGCGGCAAGACCTGTGAAATCGCACTATACACATCCTGCTTCGGTGCATGGGTTTGTTGTGCAACTGCTTCAACTTCCTGATCATCAAACAGGTTTTGCACCTGCTGCGGATCGACATTGGCATTTTCACCGGGGCCGGTCGACACCCAATCATCGACCTGGCTATTGAGCCCCTGTCCTTTTAGCTTGTCCAACGCACCCTGTAAACCGCCCTGTTTTTGAATCCAGGCCAGCACTAAAGGCAGTACTGCAATCAATAAGGTTTTACCAGTAGAACCACCCAATCCTGAACGAGGCTGAGCAGTACCTTGAGTACCACTACCACCGAACTGACTTAGTACTGAACCTAAAATTGCCCCCAGACCATTTTGTCGGTTCTGCTGACCGGTTTGATTCTGCTGGTTTTGAGGATTTTGATTTTGCTGAGGATTTGACTGGTTTAAATGCCCTAGCACAGACCCCAGGATATCTGCCAAGCCACCTTGTTGTGAGGACTTTTGCTGCGACTGCCCGCCACCCAATGCCTGCTTTGCTAATATTTCCACAATACTACTCAGGTTTGTCATGTCCTATATCCTATGTGCATCTTAATTACAGAATACGGCCTGCCCTCATATTGTCTAGGCAAGATTGTGTTAATATTTGCAATCTTGGTTAAGCAGGTTTTCGGCTTACCAGCGAAATTTATCCCAGTTTTCCGGATTAGCCCAAAATTTGGAGTTAAACCAGTCTGGCACGTGCTTATAGGTTAAAATATTAAACTGCCACAGCGCAAAATCGGCCTTATGTGTGGTCTTGTCAATCAGCTGGGTAAATCCTAAAGCTCTCAATAACTTTTCATTTTGCAGCCGGCTGATCACCACTAGCCGTTTGGCAAACAAATCACGTAATTTCACCAGAATTTGACTCATGATCTGTTCAGACAAATGTTCTGTTTCTGCAGTATCCAGCATCACTACAGCCAAGTCATAACGTTGCTGAAAAGGCAGATTTAAAAAGTCAGATACGCTAAAATAGGACCATTGAATAGCTGGCTGAAACTGGACTTGGCTCAAGTCCTGCCCAATACAAATAGCAGTATGAATTGGCTGTTCCTGTGCGAAATCGTCTAGCATTGAAGTAATGACATTCTGCTCAGCCATAACTGCATCCTTATGATTTAAGTGAGTAATTTTTATGGAACTTCAGGGCATTTGTCATAAAATGCACGTCGGCCTCAAGGACCTTAGTGTAACTGATCAACAGATACAGCGGGCAAATGTTGAATATAAATTAATTTTAGATCGTGCAGAAATTGATCTTCCGTTTAATTTAGGCCAAGAAATCGAGATTGAATGGACCGGTAATATTTACTGCGTGTCTTGTGGCAACAAAACTTCCAAATCATTTTCGCAAGGTCACTGTTTTAAATGTTTTAAAACCAATGCTTCATGTGATATGTGCATCATGAAGCCAGAGACATGCCATTATCATTTAGGCACTTGCCGCGAAGATGAGTTTGCACAGAATGTCTGCTTTCAGCCACATATTGTCTATTTGGCCAATTCTAGTGCTTTAAAGGTCGGAATTACCCGTACCAGCCAAATGCCGACTCGCTGGCTTGATCAGGGTGCGACCCAAGCCCTGCCGATTATGAAAGTTGGCTCACGTCGTCTTTCCGGAAAACTCGAATTCATGTTTAGTACTCAGGTTGCTGATAAAACTGATTGGCGCAAGCTACTCAAAGGTGAAGCAGAACCCCTCAATCTGATTGAAGTGCGTGAACAACTGTTAGAAGAATTTGCGCCTAAAATTCAAAGCATTCGTGAAGAATTTAATCAGAATCTAGAATTTAATGAAAATATTGAAGTACTGGACCAAGAATTGGCACGCGAATTTATTTATCCGGTAGAACAATATCCAGAAAAGATTAAATCGCATAATCTTGATAAAACTCCCTTAATTCGTGGCAAGTTACAAGGCATCAAGGGGCAGTACTTAATTCTGGATACTGGCGTAATTAATATGCGCAAATATACTGGTTATGAACTGATTATTCGTGCTTAATCCATTATTTGCTTAGAGCATAAAAAAACCAGCCCGCAGGCTGGTTTTTTATACAACAATTTTATTTGATTTTTGCCTGAGATTTCAAGTAACGCGTATAGTCATCAAATTCTTGCTGACCACGAAGTTGTTGATATAACTTCATCAACTCACTGCGTTGTTCTACACTCAATACATCCACCGGATTTTTCTTTACTTCTGATACCGCAACCACAACCAGCTCATTTGGCATTTTCGCTGTCGTCACTGACCAATGGCCTGCTTTTGGTGTCGGAAGACTAAAAGCCGCACGCTGTACATCACGTTTTAGTAAACCTTCAGCACGTGTGTAAACACCAGCATCTTCAAAGATCAAATCACCTTTCGCCACTGCTGCAACCGGTTTGGTTTTGAACTCATCCAAAGCTTTCTGAATTTTTGCTTTTGCCAAAGCAGCTGCTTTGTCTTCAATCAGCTGAGCCTTAACACGCGGTTTTGCTTCTGCCAGTGTTTGTTCGCCGGCTGCATGATAATTACGCACCTTTATCCAGGCTACATCACCATTGGCTAACTGAATGCTTGATGAAGCATTACGATCACCATTTTTAACATCGTCATTAAACAATTTGACTTTGAGGTTAGCATCGCTCAGCACAGGATCACGGGTCGAAAGTGTTACACCTTGGGCTTTCTGGACTTGTACACCTTTAACTTCCTGTGTAACGACATCCAGAGAATCACTTCCTACCACCATATCATTTAGCGTATTGACCGTATCAGAGAATACATTGGATTTTTTAGCAGCCAAGGCTTCTTCAGACAAACGTGCTTTTTGTGATTCAAAAGAAGGAACTGCAACATCTGGCGTTTGCACAGAAATGATGTGGTAACCATAATCTGTTTTCACTGGTGCAGACACCTGACCCGATTTTAAAGAACTAACCGTCTGATCAAATGCAGTACCAAATACACCTTCTTCATAAACGGCAAGCGCGCCACCTTTAGACTTAGATTCAGGGTCTTCAGAATATTGTGCTGCTGCCTGAGCAAAAGTAGTACCGGCTTTAATTTTGGCTGCAATATCGGTCGCCAGTTTTTTTGCTTCAGCATCACTACGACTGTCCGCCGTAATTAAAATATGCTTCACATCTGGTTTAACTGTCTGTTTTTGTGTTGCAACAAAGGCGGTATAGGCTTCCTGAAGCTCAGCCTCTGTAACCGCTAAACTCTCCACCTGAATATCGCTTGGCTTTAACACCACATAGTCGACATCTACACTGGTCGGCTGTTTAAACAGTGTTTTGTGCTTTTCATAATAGGCAGCAATGTCTGCATCCGTCACTTTGACATCTTTTTTATAGCTGTCCAGATTAATGCTAGAAATATGAATATGACGTTGTTCAGTTTGTAAATCAGCAATCTGCTGCATTTCGACTGAGCTTACCAATGGATAATCCAGAAAAGTCGATGACAGCATCTTCAGCGCATGATCTTTACGTAAACTTTCGATCAAAGCGCGATTAGTCATGCCAATTGATTTTAGATAATTTTCATATAAAGCATTCGAGAACTTTCCATCTTGCTGAAAAGTAGGCTGCTGAGCAATCATCTGTTCAATTTGCTGGTCACTCAGACTGATCCCTAATTCTTCAGCCTGTTGCAGCAATAAAGTACGTGCAACCAGCGTATCCATGGCTTTCTGGTCAATGAAGCTTTGATTCAGTAAAGTTTCATCCCCATTGGCATAACTGAGATATTGTTCTTTAAATGATTTGGTCAGTGACTCTAATTCTTTTTGAGATATTTCAGTCCCGTTCACTGATTTTGCTGCATCAGAGTTTCCACTGCTAAAATATCCTTCAATACCTACAAGTGCTAACGGGGTCAAAAACAGAACGAGCAAGACTTTGCCCAACCAACCCTTAATAACTTTACGAAAAGCTTCCATAAGTATTCCAATATTTTATTTGCAAAGGATTTTAACCGAAAATACCCATTGAATGAATGTGTTAATCATCACAATTAAATTTATCAATAAAAAACGCGCCAAAGAAGGCGCGTTTCGTCGCTGGGTAAGCTTAAGCTACAGCGTCTTTTAAGCCTTTACCTGCTTTGAAGCTAGGTACTTTGCTTGCTTTGATCTCAAGAGTAGCACCAGTTTGTGGATTACGGCCAGTACGTGCAGCGCGTTCTTTCACACCGAAAGTACCAAAACCCACTAAAGTTACTGTATCACCCGATTTTAAAGCTTCAGTAACAGAAGCAATTGTAGCATCTAAAGCTTTACCTGCGTCAGCCTTAGATAATCCCCCTTTTTCTGCAATTGCATCAATTAATTCTGATTTATTCATGAAGATTACGTCCTCTTAATATCGTTTATTTAAGGTTCAAGAATTGGTTTAACATGCCATAACGCCTTTATAGCAATGCTTTAGGTATAAACGCAATACTTAAGAACCTCTTTTTTTTCAAAAAATATGCGAAAAAAACATTGAATAATAAATAAAGTCATTTTATTTAAGTTTTTTCGACAATTCTTCTTTCATTTTTTCTTGTTCCGCAGTCAACTGATCAACCTTGGCATGCAACTGGAGAATTAAACGTTCCAAATACTGTACATCCTTCAGTGTGACTAATCCTATACGATTCAATGAGTGATGAACAGAGTTGTCGATTAATTTTTCCACTTTGTCTTTGGTGTCTGTGACCGACTCTTTGGCTTTTTCCGAAACCTTCTCTACAGTTTGATCGGCAATATCTGCAGTTTTAGATTCAAGTTCTTCCCCGACCTTGACCAGCGAGTCAAACAGTTTATTGCCTTCTTCTTCTGCACGTGAAAATGCCCCGAGTCCAGCCAACCAGATCTGTTTGGTGTATTTACGAAAATCAAGAACCGATTTGCGCTCCGAGGCAGATTTAGACTTGGGTTTCAGCATTTTCTCATTCGAAGCTTCAGCTGAGTCTTGTGCTGTTTTTGACTTGTCCATGTGCACGGCTCCTGTTTGTTTTCTGCGCAATTATTATAAATTATTCTACAAAACCACTGCATAATAGCAAATTTAGTACTTGATAGATTTGATAAACTGTTCTACAAAGCAATTTATTTCAAGTCTAATTTGATTTAACCCTGAAATCTCTTCACAAGCAGGAAGCTTTTTCACTTTATATTTCAGGTAAGGATTGGTTGTATATGAGCGAATCGCAACAAAGTCAAAATCAACCGCATTTGTTGCTTACGATGACGTTAATTGTTTTAGAGACAATATTTACCTTCATTCTCAAGCATGATCGTGTCGTTGCATTACAGGCCAAAAAGTTTGTAGATAAAAACATCTCGATTAAAATCAATAGCTATATTCCGTATTTCGACTTTTATGTGCAATTCACCCCCAATGGACTATTGTTTGACCATAAAGCACCGGGCCGCATTGTCGACCTGGATGTGCGCACTACACTTCCCGATCTGATTAAAATTTTCATTTTTGGCAATCGTCGTAGCATTCGTAGCATGCGTATTGATGGTCATCAGGTTTTAAAAGATGAGTTTCGTGATCTGTTAACCGTATTCAGTTTGCCTAAAGTATTAGCCGACTGGAAACACTGGCTGTCTGATGCGCCGACGGATGAAGCGGAAATTATTGCCTCTAAAAAGCGTATTGCGCCGCTTCTAAAGAAAATTGAAGAGCAGCGTTCCAAGATCAATACCCTGCAAGTGGAAGTCAAACAGTATAAAAACCGCCTGAAACGGATTGAACGCCGTCAAAAGCGCATTAACATCATTTTTGGCTTGAGCAGCGTACTTTTGATTACGTTATTAGTGTATAATTGGCTGAGCATGTAAATCTTTCATTCTCCAAAAATTAAATCCCACTAAGGTCTACTAAAAATAACTTGACTAATTTAGTCGGGATTCATAAAATCTACACATCTAGTCTAACCATGTGTATCGAATCATGCGCCTAACCACTCGCGGTCGCTACGCTGTGACTGCTCTACTTGATCTAGCTTTGCAGCCTTCTGAAAAAACGATAACGCTCGCTGAAATTGCAGCACGTCAAACTATTTCTGTTGCTTATCTTGAGCAGTTATTTGCGAAGCTCAAGCGTCATGGTTTAGTTTCTAGTGTTCGTGGCGCAAATGGTGGTTACCATTTAGCACGTAATGCAGATGAAATTACTGTGTTAGCAATTATTGAAGCTGTAAACGAAACAGTTGATGCGACTCGCTGTGACCATAAAGGCAACTGCCAGAATGGTGCGATGTGCTTGACTCATGATTTATGGCAGGAACTCTCCCATCACATCGCCGATTATTTAGAAAAAATCTCGCTTGCTGATCTGGTTGCACGTGACAACGTCCAGACTGTGTCATTACGCCAAAAATCAGCACCTTTAGATTCAGCCCTTTTATCGGTTACAGGTATTTGACATGAAACGTCCGATTTATCTTGATTATGCAGCTACAACTCCTGTAGATCCTCAGGTTGCTGAACGTATGATGGAATGCTTAACATTCGATGGTACCTTTGGTAATGCGGCATCTCGTTCACACGCGTATGGTTGGCAAGCAGAAGAAAAAGTTGAATATGCACGTGAACAAGTTGCGAATTTAATTAAAGCTGATCCACGTGAAATCGTATGGACTTCGGGTGCGACCGAGTCAGACAACCTTGCGCTTAAAGGTGTAGCTCATTTCTATGCATCTAAAGGTAAACATATCGTTACCTCTAAAATCGAACATAAGGCAGTTTTAGATACCTGTCGTGAGCTTGAGTCTGAAGGTTTTGAAATTACCTATATTGAGCCTCAACCTCAAACCGGTTTAATTACTCCAGAAATGGTACAGGCAGCGATCCGTCCAGATACGATTCTTGTTTCCCTGATGATGGTGAACAATGAAATCGGTACTGTGACTGATGTTGCAGCGATTGGTGAAATCACTCGCGCCAACAAGATTTTCTTCCATGTAGATGCAGCTCAGGCGGCAGGTAAAGTTGAAATTGATCTTTCAACTTTAAAAGTAGACTTGATGAGTTTCTCTGCGCACAAGATCTATGGCCCTAAAGGTATTGGCGCACTGTTTGTACGTCGTAGCCCACGTGTACGCCTTAAAGCTGAAATGCATGGTGGCGGCCACGAACGTGGTATGCGTTCAGGTACCCTTGCGACTCACCAGATTGTAGGTATGGGTGAAGCCTTTGAACTTGCAGGCAAAAACCTGGAAGCTGAACAGACTCGTTTACGTGTACTTCGCGACAAGCTGTGGAATGGTTTACAAGGTCTTGAACAAGTGTTCCTGAACGGCCATCCAACACAAAACGTAGCGAACTACCTGAATATTAGCTTCAACTTCGTTGAAGGCGAATCATTGATGATGGCATTGAAAGATGCTGCGGTATCTTCAGGTTCGGCATGTACATCTGCAACACTTGAACCATCTTATGTACTTCGTGCATTGGGTCTTTCAGACGAACTTGCACACAGTTCGATTCGCTTCAGCTTTGGTAAATACACCACTGAAGAAGATATCGATCACGTATTGACTATCACTAAAGCTGCTGTTGAGAAGTTACGTGAACTTTCTCCGCTTTGGGATATGTATAAGGAAGGTATTGACCTTTCTAAAGTTGAGTGGGCTGAGCACTAATTTTCATGATGAGATAGTGACAAATCCGTTGCTATCTCATTGAGAAAAGTTTTTTTACCCCCATATTTAATACTAAGGCTGACCCCGAGGTTTGGAGAAGCAACATGGCTTATAGCGAAAAAGTAATTGATCATTACGAAAACCCTCGTAATGTTGGCGTTTTAGACAAAAATGCTGAAAACGTTGGTACTGGTATGGTTGGTGCGCCAGCATGTGGTGACGTGATGCGTTTACAGATTCAGGTAAACGATGAAGGCGTGATTGAAGAAGCACGTTTCAAAACTTATGGTTGTGGTTCTGCCATTGCATCAAGTTCACTTGTGACCGAATGGCTCAAAGGTAAAACTTTGGATCAAGCCCAAGCGATCAAGAACATTGATATTGCGACTGAACTTGCACTTCCACCAGTAAAAGTACACTGTTCTGTTCTTGCTGAAGATGCAATCAAAGCAGCTGTAGAAGACTACCGTAGCAAGAAAGTTAAAGCTTAATTGTTCCACGTTTTGAAATTTTAACGGAGTTTTCATGATCCATTTAACTGAAAATGCTGCAACTCATATCAGCAATTATTTAAAAAATCGCGGTAAGGGTGAAGGCATTCGCGTTGGTGTGAAAACTTCAGGCTGTTCTGGTCTGGCCTATGTGCTCGAGTTCGTCGATGAAGTCGATGCACATGACCAAGCCTTTGAACAGTTTGGGGTTAAAGTATTCGTTGACCCGAAAAGTCTGGTTTATCTTGAAGGTATGGAGATGGACTATGTTAAAAACGGCTTGAACGAAGGCTTCGAATTTAACAACCCCAACAAAAAAGGCGAATGCGGTTGTGGTGAATCCTTCACTGTATAAACCCGGCAGTTATTCTCTTTTGACATTAAAACAGTGTGTTTCACACTGTTTTAATTGCATTTATACAGTTATTTTTGCTCATTAATCGCGGATCCCATCTCCCATGAATCATTTTGAGTTGTTCAACCTTCCTGTAGCACTCGATATTGATTTGGCGGCTTTAAAGACTGAATTTTTAAAGTTGCAGCAACAATATCACCCAGATAAAGCTGAAGACAAAGATCAAGCTCTGATTAAATCAAGTGATATCAATCAGGCATTTAAAGCCTTGTCAGCGGTCGATAGCCGTGCAGCGTATTTACTGTCTCTCAAGAAACAGGATTATCACTTAGATCAGTCGATCAGTGATTTTGAATTCTTGCAGGACGCTCTGGAAATTCGTGAACAACTTGACGATGCAACTTCTGCTGAAGATTTAACTTCACTGAAAGTCGAAGTCCAGCAATGGATTGAAGGCTTGGTTCGCGAGTTCAAAATTGATTATGCGGATGAAGACTGGGCCGAAGCACGCGATACAGTGCGCAAACTACGCTTCTTCGTTAAAGTCATGGCCGATATCGACAAAGCGGAAGACCGCTTCCTTGACGATGACAGCTTTGATCTTGATGATGATTTCTAATTTTTAATATTTAACGTGCAAAGGATGTAACACTATGGCTCTCTTGCAAATTGCAGAACCAGGTCAATCAAGTGCACCACATGAACACCGCATTGCGATTGGTATCGATTTAGGCACCACCCACTCTTTGGTTGCCACGGTTCTTTCAGGTAAAGCCAAAGTACTTAATGACGAACAAGGTCGTGTGCTACTTCCTTCTATCGTGCATTATGCAGAACAACAGACTCAATACGGCAATGAAGCTGCGCCTTTCATTACTACTGACCCCAAAAACACCATCGTTTCTGTGAAACGATTTATGGGTCGTTCGAAAGCTGACATTAAATTCCAGCATCCTTATGCGTTGGTTGGTGAAGCAAATGAAATGCCGGCTTTTGAAACTGCACAAGGCCGTAAGACTCCGGTTGAGATTTCTGCAGAAATTTTAAAGCAGTTGAAAGACCGCGCTGAAGCCAGTCTGCAAAATCCGGTTAATGGTGCAGTGATTACTGTTCCGGCTTACTTCGATGAAGCACAGCGTCAGGCAACCCGTGATGCTGCCCAGCTTGCCGGCTTGAATGTTTTACGTTTGTTGAATGAGCCAACTGCTGCTGCTGTGGCTTATGGTCTTGATCAGGAAAGTAATCTGAGTACAGATCGCAACTATGTGATTTATGACTTGGGTGGCGGTACCTTTGACGTTTCGATTCTGCGTTTTAGTCAAGGTGTGTTTGAAGTTCTGGCAACCGGTGGCCACACTGCCCTCGGTGGTGATGACCTGGATCGTTTGATCCTGAAATGGGCCAAGAAACAACTGAATATTGACACTTTGAATGATGCCGAATATGCACATTTTGTCGTTGCGGCACGTAAAGCCAAAGAAGCTTTGTCGGATGCAGATTCAGTTCAACTCAAATTGCTTGATCAAGTATTGACGCTTGACCGCCCGACATTTGAAGAGATCATCAAAGTTGCTTTGGATAAAACCATCAGCGTATGTAAGCGTGTGATGCGTGATGCTAAGCTTGAACTGGATGACATTCAAAATGTCGTTTTGGTCGGTGGCTCAACCCGTTCTTATGCAGTACAAAAAGCCGTGCGTGAAGTGTTCAACCAAGAACCGCTTTGCACCATTAACCCGGATGAAGTGGTTGCGATTGGCGCATCAATTACTGCGAACCAATTGATTGGCAACTCAACTGATGGCTCATTACTATTAGACGTGACGCCTCTGTCTCTTGGTCTTGAAACCATGGGCGGACTGGTTGAACGATTAATTTCGCGTAATACTGCGATTCCAGTCGCTCGTCGTCAGGAATTTACCACTTATCAAGATGGCCAGACTGCCATGTTGATTCATGTGGTTCAAGGTGAACGTGATCTGGTTGAGCATTGCCGTAGTTTAGGGCGTTTTGTCCTGCATGGCATTCCACCAATGACTGCCGGTCAGGCACGTATTGAAGTGACGTTCCAGGTCGATGCAGATGGCTTGCTGACTGTATCTGCCAAAGAAACCACCTCTGGCGTGACGGCTCAAATCGATATCAAACCATCTTATGGTTTATCGGGTGAAGATACTGAACGTCTGTTGCTAGACGGTTATAAGTTCGCTGAAGAAGATAAGAATCTTCGTCATTTGAATGAAACCAAAGTGGAAGCACAGCGTGAGCTGGAAGCACTGGTTCAGGCACTCAAAGCGGATGCCGGTCTGTTGACTGAAGATCAACTTGCAGCACTGCAAACTGCGCAAGCACAACTTGAAACTCAGCTTCAGGGTTCAGATATCAAAGCGATTGAATCTGCCGTTGAACAGCTTAAAATACATAGTGATGCTTTTGCAGCAGCACGTATGAATCAACATATTGATGCAGCTCTTAAGGGCACTAAACTCGACGACTGGTCAAACTCAAACTAATTTAAGGTAACGACTATGCCACGTATTAAAGTTCTTCCACATGCGCAGATTTGCCCCGAAGGTGCTGAGTTTGAAGTCGAACAAAATGCCAATCTTTGCGAAAGCCTGCTAAAAAATGGCATTAAAATCGAACATGCTTGCGATATGTCAGCAGCGTGTACCACCTGCCATGTAGTGGTACGCAAAGGTTTTGACAGCCTGGAAGAAATGGATGATGTTGAAGCTGACTTACTCGATCGTGCCTGGGGTTTAGAACCTGATTCACGTCTTTCTTGTCAGGTTAAACTGGACGATGAAGATCTGGAAATTGAAATTCCAAAATACACCATTAACCATGCGTCAGAAAATCACTAAGATTTTCGTTGCAGGCTAAAATAAAAAACCACGCTCAGGCGTGGTTTTTTCTCTTTATAAGAAACAATTAAAGTAAATTTACATGAACTTTAAATGTGTTCAATTACTTCATCCTCAAGCTTCAATTTGACAATACCTTGTGAATTGGTCATTTTCTGCTGAGTTTCAATGCGTTTAATCATTTTTTCTAGTACATGAATCAGCTCAGGATATTCAAAGTTTTGCACTTCATCCAGATTCAGCAATAAATGAAAGCCCTTATATTCATAATCGAACCAGCGCTGATACTCGACTTTCTGAGACGCATATTTTTCCATGACCTGCCAGGTTCTTACAGGTGCTTTAATGCCTTTCAAGAATATCGGCTTTTTCGGTGCACAAAGATAATCATCTTTGATCAGATTATGAGTATCTTCCGAAATCAGGATTTCATCGACTTCCGCTGCACTTTGCAAACGCGCTGCCAGATTGGCATCACGTCCTACAATGGTATAAGCCATACGATGCGTAGCCCCATAATTCCCTACGTGGCAATAACCGGTTGAAATCCCCATGCGGATATGCAGTGGCGGATAACCCATTTTAATCCAGCGTTCCCGCAGCAATTTCATTTGCTGACGCATCGCCAATGCCATTTCCATACAGTTCTTAGCATCCTGTTCCACACCTTCGGAGTTCGGATCACCAAAGAAAATCAGGATGGCATCACCCATGAATTTATCGACAGTCGCTTCATAATTTTTAGCGATTTCGGTCATATGCCGAAGATAGTCATTCAACAGGAATGCTAAATCATCTGGAATCAGAGTTTCAGATAGCTCTGTAAAGCCTTGAATATCAGAGAAAAAGATCGTCAACTTTTTACGTTTATATTCAATTTTGGCTTCAGATTCACCTTTCATAATGGATTGCCATAACTGCACGGGCGCATAGCGACTCAGCTGATTGGCAAATTCCATATAACGGTTCATCTGTTCGAAATAATGGTCTTTTTTCTGGGTCATGTATTGCACACGACCACTTTGATAAAAACTTCCGACACCAAAATAGGTAATCAGACAGATAAAGCCTAAAACGGTCAACTCACTGCTGGTCGGTTCGAAATAATTATTAAACCCAAAGACCAGAATATTGGCCAGATAAAAAAGCGTAATCCCGATCAGGCTGGCTAGAGATGCCATCATAAATGAAATTTTATTGCTGATCGCGGTATAGAGCACTGCGACCAGACCCAGCAAGGACAAGACCAAGTCCAGATGCACGGCCGCCAAAACCACCGAAATGACAATGACATCAATCAGGAAAAGAATATTACGCCGGATGTGATAATCATGACGATAGATCAGCCAGCGAGATAGTTTCGGTGTAATTAGCAAAACCAGAAACAAAAAAAATGGAACAAAAAGCTGATACTCGGTATCTGGTTCAGTGTAATGAAAGACGACCAGAACCAGAGACAGCATGATATATCCCATCATGCGATGGAAATACTCAAACTGATGGGGTTCTTTTTGAATCCAGTCGTCTAATTGCACTCACTCACTCCCTGAAGTCCGCAACTGTTCATGGTTCTCGGAATGCCTTGGCTGATTAGTCCATGCGCCAGTCAAATGGCATGTCGCCCTGACCACGTAAAGCCAGCATTAAGGTTTGACGCATATGTGCCAATACTTCACTGCTATAAGGAACAGCAGATGTACCCCAAACAGGCTTCGGCCATGCAACGTCGTTCTGATAACGAACTACATGATGAAAATGCAATTGCGGCACCATATTACCCAGCGCTGCTACATTCATTTTATCTGCACGGAAAACACGTGCCAGCTGGCTTGATAACCAGCTTGACTCTCTTAAAAACTGCTCTTGGTCAGCTTGGCTCAATTCATATAATTCAGAGACACCCGGCACACGTGGAATCAGAATGAGCCAGGGAAATTGCATATCATTCATCAAACGACATGTTGACAAAGGAAAGTCGCCTACAAAAAAAGTATCTTGAGCAAGTTGTGGATGCAAACTAAACATATCTTTATAAATGATGCAAAATTAGAATGATGGCTAATACTAACATATCCAACTGAAGCTGAATATTGGAAGCAATGTGTTTAAAGACAAATTCTCATGATTTGTTGCAAAGCAGATCACAACAATCACTCTAAACAATTCATCAAAAAAATCAAGCCTGTCGTTCCTGCAAATTTCATCCTGTAATGTAATCCCAGCTGAATTTTCAGGCTGATTTAATCGAATAAAATCAGTGCAATTCTTTAAGTAGACTGTCCAGCAAATCCTGAATAAACTGAATCCGTTTTTGATAATCTTCCAGCATGACCATGACTTTCAGACGTTGACCGCCATCCATACGGAAATAGGTCGGATGTTTCTGCATCATCTGAATAATCGTCATGGCTTGAACCGGCGTGTCCGGTGCAAATTCAATATGCCCGCCCTGACTGCTGATATCAATTTTGGTGATGCCGAGCTGCTCGGCTTTCAGGCGAATCTGGTGTACAGCAAATAACTGCTTGACCGGCTGTGGCGGTATCCCAAAACGGTCTATTAGCTCCATGCGGATATTATCCAGTTTTTCCTGGGTATCAGTATTACTGATGCGTTTATAGAACAACAGACGTTGATGGACATCACCCAGATATTCATCTGGAATCAACGCTGGCATATGCAGGGTAATTTCGGCAGTCAATGACAATGGTGCATCGAAGTTTGGCGTTTTGCCTTTTTGAATGGCTTTGGTGGCTTTTTCCAGCATTTCCATATACAGGCTATAACCAATGGCCTGCATCGAACCACTCTGCTGCTCACCGAGTAACTCACCTGCGCCGCGAATTTCCAGATCTTCGGTTGCCAGCATAAAACCGGCACCCAAGGTCGAAGCACGCTGAATGGCATCCAGACGTTTTTCTGCATCACCTTTTAAGGCTTTTAAAGACGGCACCATTAAGTAGGCATAAGCCTGATGGTGTGAGCGTCCTACACGTCCGCGTAGCTGATGTAATTGTGCCAGGCCCAGCTTGTCAGCACGTTCAATCAGAATGGTATTGGCATTCGGAACATCAATCCCGGTTTCAATAATGGTCGAACATACCAGAACATTGTATTCCTTGTGATAGAACTGCTGCATCACCTGCTCCAGTTCACGTTCACGCATCTGCCCGTGGGCCACAATCACCCGCGCTTCCGGCACCAATTTAAGGATATGCTCAGCGGCACGATCGATTGTATCAACTTCATTATGCAAAAAATAAACCTGACCACCGCGCAGCAATTCACGCAGAATCGCTTCTTTAATGGTGTCATCGGTATGTTCCTGCACAAAGGTTTTCACCGCAAGACGGCGTGCCGGCGGTGTGGCGATAATCGACAGATCACGCATGCCACTAAAGGCCATATTCAGTGTCCGTGGAATTGGAGTTGCAGTCAGTGTCAACATGTCGACATCGGCACGCATGGCCTTGATTCGTTCCTTGTCGCGCAC
Source organism: Acinetobacter sp. RG5 (assembly GCF_031844265.1). Taxonomy (GTDB): domain Bacteria; phylum Pseudomonadota; class Gammaproteobacteria; order Pseudomonadales; family Moraxellaceae; genus Acinetobacter. Next base: position 27,225 of record NZ_JAUZUV010000001.1, read on the forward strand.
CCCGAAACGATGCTCTTCATCGACAATCATCAAGCCAAGATTCTTAAACTGAACATTTTCCTGCAAAATCTTATGTGTACCAATCACAATATCGACTTTACCTTCAATCAGGTCGTCAATGGTCTTGGTATGTGCTTTGGAAGAGCCGAAACGTGACAGCACTTCAATCCGGACTGGCCAGTCGGCGAAGCGGTCTTTGAATGAATCATAATGCTGCTGTGCCAGCAAAGTGGTCGGTACCAGAATCGCCACCTGCCGGTTATTCTGTACTGCAACAAATGCGGCACGCATTGCGACTTCTGTCTTACCGAAACCCACATCACCACACACCAGACGATCCATCGGCTTGGCCTGCTGCATGTCATGCAACGTCGCTTCAATCGCATTGGCCTGATCCAGTGTTTCTTCATACGCAAAGCCACTAGCAAATTGCATATACAGGCTTTGATCGACTTCAAAACTGATCCCGGGCTTGGAAGCACGACGTGCCTGAATATGCAGCAATTCGGCCGCGACATCGTGAATCTGTTCCAGCGCTTTACGTTTGGCTTTATTCCACGCATCTGTACCCAGTTTATGCAAAGGTGCCAGATCCGGATCACCACCACTATACCGGCTAATTAAGTGCAGATTGGTCACCGGCACGTAGACTTTGGCGGCATCCGCATAATCCAGCTGCAAAAATTCGTGATCCTGATCATCAATACTTAGGGTGACCAGACCGGCATAACGTCCGACCCCATAATCGATATGTACCACAGGCGCGCCCATGGTCAGCTCAGTTAGACTTCGGATCAGAAACTCTTCGGAAACTTCCTGTTGACGTTTGCGACGGCGCTGTACCACGCGATGTTCATACAGCTGATTTTCAGAAATTACGCTGACACGATCGGTCAATACCAGACCACGCTCTAAAGGCGCATTGGTAATGGCAATTGCATACAGAGATTTAATAAAATTATCGAAATTATCAACTGTTGGAATATCACCCAGACTTGGTCGCAAAGCATCTTTGAGGCTTTCCCTGCGGCCGGCACTCTCGGCCACCAGCAATACCGGATGATTGGCCTGATCGATATATTTTTTGACTTCATGAAACGGTTTTTCACGTTTCGGATCGACGGGCAGGCGCGGTGGCAGCTGGGTATCAAGATTCAATACGCCGGCTTTTTGCTCAAAAGGCGTTTGGGCCGCAATCACACGTGCAAACTGATTCAGCTGTTCCAGAACCTGATTGGTCTGAAAAAACAGACTTTCTGGCGGCATGATCGGCTGATCGACATTGTGACGGCGATCTTCATAACGGCGCACTACATCTTGCCAAAACTGGCTGAGACTTTCGTCCAGAGCCTTATCTGTAATGACAATGCCATTCTTAGGTAAGTATGAAATTAGCGAACTTTGACCTTGCATGGCTTCAGCACTGAAAAACAACGGTAAATAGAACTCGATGCCCGGCGAGTCAATCCCATCCATGACATCCTGATAGATCGGATTTTTCTTTGGATTAGCAGTCGGGAAAAACTCGGCATAACGGTCACGGAATGTCGCACGGCCTTCCTTGAGTGGGAATTCTTGTGCTGGCAAGACCGTAAACTGTTGCAGACTTTGTGTGGTGCGCTGGGTTTCGGAGTCAAAAAATTTCAGGGTTTCAATTTCATCATCAAACAGGTCGATCCGGATCGGCGCTTCCTGCCCCGAGGCATAAATATCCATGATACTGCCGCGAACTGCAAATTCACCAGGATCATAAACAGTATCCACCAGATGATAACCGGCCTGAATCAGCTTTTTCTTTTGTTGTTCCAGATCAAATTTCTGTCCGACATGAATATCAAAATGCTCGCCCAAAATCCATGAAGTCGGCGCGACACGCTGTGCCAAAGTTGAAGCTGAAAGTAACAGCACCCCTGTTTTTGGCATATTGGATAAAATCGCCAGACGTTCCGAGACAATATCCTGATGCGGAGACAGACGATCATAAGGCAAAATTTCCCAGTCTGGAAAAATCGTGGGTTTAATCCCGTAAAATTCCAGCTCACTTTCCAATTGACCCAAATGCTGATTGTTGCGTGCAATCACGATAAACAAGCGCGATTGCTGTGCGACGATTTCTTTGAGCAGCAATGCTGTCGAGGAACCTTGCAGATTGCCTAACCAGCGTTTCTCGCCTGCTTTGAGTTGAGGTAAATTGAGTTGGGAAATTTCTTGTTGGAACATGGATATAGCTTTAAAGTCTAAATAACCTGAGGCTTATACTAGCACGATGATCTGCGGATATTTTGTTATTTTTATGCAGTCTTGCCCCATGTATACACCTCGATTGCAAGGCACTTTTAACGCTTATTTTTTCTCGCGCAGGAAGTTACGATAATAATCATTTAACTTCTTGAGAATCATTTTAAATTGCAGCAGGTTCTCTTCAGTATTTCCTAAAGTCGTATTAAAACGCTGATGGGCAATTTCCAGATCAATTTTTTCATTGATCAGCATCGCGGTGTCATATAACGCTTTTAAATCATCAAACTGTTTTAAACGGCGATTCGACAAATACTCTAATCGTGCACCCAATTCCTGATTGAGTTGAATACCATCGACGATATAACCAGTCCCTTCTACATACTGGATATTCTGCTCTTCTAAATATAGCTGTGCAGCAGTCGGTTTATTACTTTTAAATAATGCACTGATTTTATCAAACATCGCCATTTACCCAGCCAAATATAATTCAGCTTATAGTCTAGATGAAAATGCCTCAAATCCACATCCTGAACTTGAGGCAAATTATCAAAATAGCAGCGGTTCGATGTTACAGACGATTTAAGGTCTCTGGCTCTGTTAAGAAACCTGTTCGAGCTGATTCTCTGCTGAAGGGATTTCAGACACCAGATTTTCAAACGCAAAGATTTCTTCTAATTGCGTTGCACTTAATAAGCCCAGCTCCAACACCACTTGCGGCACAGTTTTATTTTCGCGCATACATTGTTTGCCGATTTCATCGCACTTGGCATGTCCCAGAATCGGTTCAAGCAAGGTCACAATCCCGACACTGCGCATGACGGAACTTAAACAAATCTGTTCATTGGCCTGAATACCAGCAATACATTTCTGATTTAGGGTTTGCATACCCTGGGTGAGAAGTTGAATCGATTCATTCATCGCCACGGCAATCACAGGTTCCATGACATTCAATTGTAGCTGCCCGGCTTCCGCAGCCATAGTAATAGTTAAATCATTACCAATCACCCGGAAGGCAATCTGATTGACCACTTCTGGAATTACCGGATTGATTTTTGCCGGCATGATCGAAGAACCTGCCTGTAATTCGGGTAAACGAATTTCAGCCAGACCTGTACGCGGTCCCGAACTGAGCAGGCGCAGATCATTACAGATTTTGGACAGTTTTACCGCCAGACGTTTTAAACTGCTCGACAAAATAATAAAGACGCCACAATCGCTGGTCGCCTCGACATAATCTGCCGCACCTTTTAAAGGCAAACCCGTCAGATGCGCCAAGATTTCCACCACCCGCTTGGCATAGCCCAGCGGTGTATTGACCCCAGTCCCAATGGCGGTGGCGCCTAAATTGACTTCCAGCAATAACTGTCGCATCTGCCCAATCAGCTTCAGATCTTCTTTTAATAAGGTGGCAAATGCCCGGAATTCCTGTTCCATTGTCATCGGAACTGCATCTTGTAACTGGGTACGTCCCATCTTGATGACATATTCAAATTCGGCAGCTTTATGGTCGATACTGTCAATCAATGCTTTAAGCACGCTCAACAATTCATCCAGACTGCTATAGGTCGCCAGACGCAAAGCCGTTGGATAGACATCATTGGTCGATTGCGAGGTATTGACGTGATCATTCGGATGCAGAATGTGATAATCACCTTTCTGATGGCCCGACATTTCTAGGGCAATATTGGCAATCACCTCATTGGTATTCATATTGATGGAGGTTCCGGCACCGCCCTGATAAGGATCAAGTGGAAATGCTGCTTGCCACGCTTCTGGATGCTGAATCAATTCATCACAAGCTTTCTGAATGGCAGTACTGGTCTGCTCGGACAATTTTTGAAAATGTAGATTGGCCTGTGCCGAAGCTTTTTTCACTTGGGCCAAAGCACGAATAAAATGTGTTTGTTGCCCCACCGCCAATCCGGAAATCTTAAAATTTTCGATGGCACGTAAGGTATGAATCCCATAATAGCTATGCAACGGGATTTGTTTTTCCCCCAATAAATCACATTCAAGGCGGGTCGGTTCAATTTGAAGCATATTGTCCACTAAAAAATACTCTTGGCGATGCACCGTATTTGGTGTGACATTAATATGAGCAAACAAATACAGGCCTAATAGGAAGACTTTAACCTAGATTTGCTACGATTTATTACCAATACGCTAAAGCTGTGAGTTTTGTAAGATTGTGTAAGCAATTGGCTCAAATTCAAATATTTTAATTATTTATTAAAAATTTCCACTTTCCCCCTGAATTCGACGTCGTATTACCTTTTATCTACTCAAGTTATTCCTGATTCAATTTCAGTGAATTACCACTCTATTTACAATAGGCATACATAAAAGCTGTGTAATTGTTACAGAGTGTAATTTTTAAACCATGCTTGAATCACCTCCTTGCGATCTCAGTACAAAAAATCATCTTGGACGATGATTTCCATATTTACAGGATGACCTGCCTATGACTTATTTAAACCCCACCCTGATTACCTTCATGTTTTATATTATCGCCATGATTGCAATCGGTTTATATGCTTATCGTGCCACCTCCAATTTTGACGAATATATTCTAGGTGGACGAAGTCTGGGCAGTGTCGTTACTGCACTTTCGGCGGGCGCATCGGATATGAGTGGCTGGCTATTGATGGGTCTTCCGGGAGCCATTTACCTGTCTGGCCTGTCAGAAGCATGGATTGCGATCGGTTTGATTATCGGTGCATGGCTGAACTGGTTACTGGTGGCAGGTCGACTGCGTGCCCATACTGAATATCAGAACAATGCCCTGACCTTGCCGGATTATTTCACCAGCCGATTTTCCGACCGTAAACGCATTTTACGGGTCTTGTCTGCCTTGGTGATTCTGGTGTTTTTTGCGATTTATTGTGCCTCAGGCATGGTCGCAGGTGCACGACTGTTTGAAAGCCTGTTTGGCTGGGATTACACCACAGCGCTTGTGATTGGTGCGATGGCGACGATTCTTTATGTTTGTATTGGTGGCTTTTTGGCGATCAGCTGGACAGATACATTCCAGGCCGGTTTGATGATTTTTGCCTTATTGCTGACTCCGATCATTACCTTCTTGGCTCTGGGCGACAACAGCCAGCAAGTGAGTGTTATCCTTGAATCGGCTCGCCCACATGCTTCAAGCATGCTTGAAGGTTTAAGCACCGTTGCGATTATTTCCAGTCTGGCTTGGGGCTTGGGTTATTTTGGTCAGCCGCATATTCTGGTGCGTTTTATGGCAGCAGATTCGGTCAAAACCATTCCTGCTGCACGCCGTATTGGCATGACCTGGATGATTCTATGCCTAGGCGGTGCAGTGGCTGCCGGTTATATCGGTATTGCCTACTTCAGTGTCAATCCCGCATTGGCTTCGGTGGTGAATCAAAACCCTGAAACGGTATTTATGGAGTTGACCAAAATCCTGTTTAATCCATGGATTGCCGGAATCATTCTGGCTGCTATCTTGGCGGCAATTATGAGCACCTTGAGCTGTCAGCTTCTGGTCTGCTCAACCACCCTGACCGAAGATTTATATAAGAGTTTCCTGCGTAAAAATGCTTCACAAAAAGAACTGATCTGGGTCGGTCGCGGCATGGTCTTAGTGATCGCGTTAGTTGCGATTTCACTGGCAATTAATCCGAACAGTAAGGTTTTGGGTCTAGTGGCTTATGCCTGGGCCGGCTTTGGTGCTGCATTTGGCCCACTGATTATCCTGTCTCTCTTCTGGAAACGAATGACCCTCAACGGCGCAATTGTGGGTATGGTTGTTGGTGCCGTGGCTGTAATTGTCTGGAAAAATTACATGGGCGATACCGGTCTGTATGAGATTATTCCGGGCTTTATTCTGGCGATCCTCAGCATTATCATCGTTAGCCTGCTGGATAAAGCACCTAGCGAAGATGTGGTTCATCGTTTTGAAATGGCTAAAGCCGAGTATCAAAAAGAAATGGCAGAAATGGAAAAATAATCATCTTTTTACTTGAATATAAAAGGGACTTAATCGTCCCTTTTATATTTTTATCTTCTCGGATGAGGCACTTGCGAATTACTTAGCTTTTCCCGGCATTTTCAGATGGATCTGCTGACTTTCTTTAATCACTTCCATCACCGGATAACTGCGCGTTTCCTTAATTCCGGGCAATTGCCACAAGATCTGACCAGAGATTTTCCGAAACTCATCCATATTGGCACAACGGATTTTCACCACGAAATCGAAGCCGCCACTGATCATATGACATTCGATAATTTCAGGAATCTGCCGAACTGCATGAGAAAATTCATCTAAAACATTCGGTGTGGTTTTATCCAGTAAAATTTCAACAAAGACCACAAAACCATTATTCAACATCACGGGATTGAGGCGCGCTTCATAGCCCACAATAAAACCTTCCCGGGTCAGCTTTTGTACACGTGCCAAGGCTGCCGTAGGTGACAAATTGACCAGTTCAGCCAATTTGATATTGGACAGCTTGGCATCGGATTGCAATAAACCCAGTATACGAATATCTATACGGTCAAGGTTCAAATAAGGACTTGGCATTAGAATTATTCTCTAAAAAAAGCGAAAACTATAGTGAGATATTCGTCAAATATTCTGTGATTATAGATTAAAACTCATTCAACTCAAAGAACTGATTGACGCAGTACAGGAAGTCACTATGCCAACCACTCTCCGCCCAGATTCCATTTTAGATGCGGCCCAGCACTCGAACTATATTGCTGAATTTAAACATAAAAACCAATACGAAGAACGGATTAATACGGCATGGCGTCGTGCCGAAACGGATTGCGTCGAAGAGTTATTGGCCCATAGTGAAATTTCTTCCGAAATAAGTGACAAGATTCAGGCGCTTGCCTTTGATCTCGCACATTCCTTACGTGAACGTAAAAGTTCCACTGGGAAAGCCGGTATTGTCCAAGGCTTATTGCAGGAATTTTCTTTATCCTCTCAGGAAGGCATTGCCCTAATGTGTCTGGCAGAAGCCTTGCTGCGGATTCCGGACAAAGCCACACGTGACCTACTGATTCGAGACAAAATCAATCAAGGTAACTGGAAAGAACATTTGGGCCAGAGCCAATTGATGTTTGTGAATGCAGCAGCCTGGGGACTGATGCTGACCGGCAAGCTGATGGAAACCCCACAGCAAAAAAGCCTGTCTAGCTTATTGACCGGTCTTTTGGCACGCAGTGGCCGCGGGATTATCCGTAAGGCTGTCGATGTTGCCATGCGCATGATGGGCGAGCAGTTTGTCACGGGTGAAACCATTGATGAAGCCCTGAAAAATGCCGAACCGTTGGAAGAAAAAGGCTTTCGCTATTCCTATGACATGCTGGGTGAAGCAGCACTGACCGATCCGGATGCTGAACGTTATTATCAGGATTATCAGCAAGCCATTCATGCCATTGGTCAATCTTCGCAGGATAAGGATGTTTATGACGGGCCTGGCATTTCTATCAAACTCTCTGCGCTGCACCCCCGTTATCAGCGTTCGCAAATGGATCGCGTGCATGATGGGCTCTATGCAAAAGTACTGAAACTCGCGGTCTTGGCCAAGCAATACAATATTGGTTTAAATATCGATGCTGAAGAAAGTGATCGCCTTGAGATTTCACTTGAACTGTTAGAACGCCTGTGTTTTGAACCACAATTACAGGACTGGAAAGGCATTGGCTTTGTGATTCAGGCCTATCAGAAACGCTGCTTCTATGTAGTGGATTACATCATTGATCTGGCGAAGCGCAGCCAGAAACGCTTGATGATTCGTCTGGTCAAAGGCGCATATTGGGACAGCGAAATCAAGAAAGCCCAAATTGATGGAATGTCAGATTATCCGGTATTTACTCGTAAGGTGCATACGGATCTGTCTTATATTGCTTGTGCGCGTAAGCTGTTGGCTGAACCGGATTATATCTACCCACAATTTGCCACTCACAATGCACAAACGGTAGCGACGATCTATCAGCTGGCACAACCTGAGCAGTATTATGCCGGCCAATATGAGTTCCAATGTCTGCATGGCATGGGCGAACCACTGTATGAAAATGTCGTGGGCGATCCATCGAAAAATAAACTCGGTGTACCATGCCGGATCTATGCGCCCGTCGGCAATCATGAAACCTTGCTGGCTTATCTGGTGCGCCGCTTACTGGAAAATGGTGCCAATACCTCCTTCGTCAATCGTATTGCTGACAAAACCTTGAAAATTGAAGATTTGATTGAAAATCCACAGCAAACCATTTTAAAGGCATCAAAACAAGAAGGCGTGATGGGTGCCAAGCATCCCCAGATTCCCTATCCGCAAGATCTTTATACCGATGCACGATTGAACTCTTCAGGACTCGATTTGGCCAATGATGCTGAACTCAGTATTTTAAATGAAGTCGCATCCAGTCTGGCAAATACGCAATTTCAGTCAGCTGCTATGGGAACGGCATTTAGCAGCGTGGATACGCCCCATGCAGTTCCAGTGATCAATCCAGCACACCATCAGGATGTGGTCGGCACAGTCTATGAAGCAACTTCTGAACAGGCCGAAATTGCACTCACTCAAGCAGTTAATGCACAAAGTTTCTGGGCCAATCTGCCAAAAAATGAGCGTGCTGCCTGCCTGAATAAAGCCGCAGAACTGATGGAACAGCGTTTGCTTCCGCTCATGGTTCTTCTTTCTCGCGAAGCAGGTAAAACCTATGCCAATGCGATTGCCGAAGTACGTGAGGCGGTAGATTTCTTGCGTTACTATGCAGCTCAAGTTTTGGATCTCAGTGACAATGTACAGATCCAGCCTTTAGGTACTGTACTATGTATCAGTCCATGGAACTTCCCGCTGGCGATTTTTACCGGTCAGATTTCAGCAGCGCTGGTCGCTGGCAATACCGTGATTGCCAAACCGGCTGAACAAACACCGCTCATTGCAGCACAAGCCGTACAGATTTTATGGGAAGCCGGCATTCCGCAGGATGTGTTACAGCTATTGCCGGGCCGTGGTGAAACCATTGGTGCACAGCTCAGTGCAGATCCACGTATTCAGGGCATCATGTTTACCGGTTCCACCGAGGTCGCCCAAATTCTACAAAAAACCGTGGCAGAACGAATAAACCAGTTTGGAGAAAGCGTCACCCTGATTGCTGAAACTGGTGGTCAAAATGCCATGATTGTGGATTCATCTGCATTGACTGAACAGGTGGTGTTGGATGTTGTGAGCTCTGCCTATGACAGTGCCGGTCAGCGCTGTTCTGCCCTGCGTGTCCTTTGTGTGCAAGAGGATAATCTGGAGGCTGTTCGCAACATGCTCAAAGGTGCCATGCAACAGTTGCGCGTTGGCAATCCGGTCTTGCTGAAAACCGATATTGGTCCAGTGATTGATGCAGAAGCCCAGCAAAATATCCAAAAGCATATTGAGCAGATGCGCAGCAAAGGTCATACAGTTCATCAGTTGATGTTTAATCAGGACCAGACTGAATTAACTCCAGGAACATTCATTGCACCAACCCTGATTGAACTGCCAAATCTGGATGATCTGGAACGTGAAGTGTTTGGCCCGGTACTGCATCTGATCAGCTATAAATATGGCGAACTGGAACAGTTGTTAGATCAGATCAACAGCAAGGGTTATGGCCTGACCATGGGCTTGCACACGCGTATTGATGAAACCATGCAAACCGTGATTGCACGAGCGGAAGTCGGCAACCTGTATATCAACCGCAATATCGTTGGTGCGGTCGTGGGCGTCCAGCCCTTTGGTGGCGAAGGTCTGTCTGGCACCGGCCCGAAAGCAGGTGGCCCGTTGTATATCTACCGTTTAATGCATCAAGTATCCGAGAAAAAACTGGCGCAGCCTTATGCAGTTCAAGCGGGTCCAGCACTTGTTGAAAATAAACTTGTTCAGGAGTTTAAAGTCTGGGTAGCTAAAACTTTCCCAACTTTATCTTTAAAAGCACCTATGCAAATTGCGACTGGTCAAAGCTTTAGCCTGCAAGGTCCAACCGGTGAGGAAAATCAGTACCTAATCTTGCCACGAGAAAGTCTTCTATCTTTGGCACACACGGAGCAAGACCAGATTCAGCAAATTCTGGCAATTTTATCGGTCGGCAGTCGTCCTGCATTCCTAGCTGACAATACTTTTATTCTGAAATATTTACCAACCATGCCAGCCGCGATCAGCAAGCAATTTAAAGTGGTCCGGGATATTGAAACAGGCGCGTTTGATGCCGTCATGCATCATGGTGATTCTTCTGAACTGATTGATTTGCAAAAACGCATTGCAGGCCGAAAAGGTGCAATTATTGGTATCACCCATTTAAGTTCGGGCAACTATGATATTCCGGTCGAGCGATTTGTGATTGAACGCGCGATCAGTATCAATACGGCGGCGGCAGGCGGCAATGCCAGCTTGATGACGATGGATAATCTCTAAATCAGTCCAATCATCTCAGCATTTTTAGCTTAAATCTTTCCTCTTTATGGCCAAACCTCTCTCCTCAGAAGGTTTGGTCTTTTTTATGCAGCTTTTAAAGCGGCTTGACTACAATAGGCTTAGGCAGATCGGCAATTTTTTGCTACCATTTGCGCTTTAAAATATTTGCGATTTCTTACTGCATATGACTTCATCTTATCAGCAACAACTTGAAGCCAAAATTGAACGCATCAGCGCTCAGTTTGCCGAATATCAACCACCTGCTTTAGAAGTATTCCAGTCTCCTGAAAAATATTTCCGCATGCGTGCTGAATTCCGGATCTGGCATACTGAAGATGATCTGTTTTATGCCATGTTCGAACGTGACGAAAACAACAATAAAAAAGTGATTCGTATTGATGAGTTTCCAATTGCAGACCGCAGTATTAATAACTTGATGCCGCAACTACTGGCAGCATTCAAGGCAGATGCCAATCTGGGTCATCGTTTATTTGAAGTCCATTTTCTGGCGACGTTAAGTGGTCAGGTTCTGGTATCCCTGATTTATCACCGCAAGCTGGATGAAAGCTGGGAACCTGCAGCAAAAGCACTGGCGGAAAAACTGAATATTAAACTGATTGGCCGAAGCCGTGGCCAGAAATTCGTCCTGACTGATGAATATGTGGTGGAAGAACTGTCTGTTTTTGATCGTCACTATAAATATAAGCAGATCGAAAGCAGCTTCACCCAGCCCAATGCACAAGTTTGTCAAAAAATGCTGGAATGGGCATGTGATGCAGCGGAACAATCAGATAAAGATTTGCTGGAACTCTACTGTGGCAATGGGAACTTTACCCTGCCGCTTTCGACCAAATTCCGCCGTGTTTTGGCCACTGAATTAGCCAAATCTTCAGTTTATGCAGCTGAGTGGAATATTGAGCAGAACCAGATTGAAAATATTCAGGTTGCGCGTCTGTCTGCCGAAGAATTCACTCAAGCCTATAATGGCGAACGTGTTTTCCGTCGTTTGCAGGAAGCACAAATTGACATTTCGACTTATGATTTTGATACGGTATTTGTCGATCCACCGCGTGCTGGTATTGATGATGAAACGCTGAAACTGTTACAGCGTTTCCAGCGTATTATTTACATTTCTTGTAATCCAGATACCTTATATGACAATCTGAAACAGTTGTCTCAAACGCATAGAATCAGCAAGTTCGCCATGTTTGACCAGTTCCCGTATACACATCATGTTGAAACGGGTGTATTGTTGGAAAAAGTATAAAGAATTTGTTTCAATTTATTATATTGTTACAAAAATGGAGCTTTTTGAAGCTCCATTTTTTATACTATAAATCATGTATTTAATAATAAATATTGACTTGTACAGCAAGAAATATCGTTAGACCTTTAGGCTTCAATCGGAAATTTTCTAGCCTGACTGCTGCTTTTATCACATAGGTCCTATTGCTTTATTTATTTAATTGGCTATATTTCACTCTATGTTAGGTTGTTGTATGAAGGCTCTATGAGTTTTTGGCAAAAGTTGTTTTCTCATGAACAACACAATGAACACAAGAATCAAATTGCTTGTGTTGAAAATGATTGCTCTTGCAAGACAAATGAACAGCTTCTTGAAGCACTTTCTAAAGCTACTGATGAAGAAATCATCATCGGAATTAAAAAGGTTCTTGTATCTCGCGGCTATAGCCGCAAAGAACTGAATGAACTTCAGCACTTGCCATTGCAGTAATCGGCCAAGGTTACAGCCGTATAAAGAAAGCACTTGCGTAGTCAGGTGCTTTTTTTATGCTTGAAAGTTTAGTTTAAGGGTTTGGTCTTCTCTATTTCAGCATAGTTTATTAACTTCAACTTTAAAAGCTTCAGGGATCAGGCAGAAAATGTTGAATGACTTCCTTGATCCATGCTTTTGATTTTGCAGAAATTTTAGTAATTGCTTAGGCTATTTAAAACCTTTATCAGAAGAATATGTTCTAAATTCTGCTCTCTTCTAGCTCCTTTAAAACTTGGCTTAATAACTCTTCAATTCTGATCTGAAACTCAGGCAAGGCATCGATTAATTTAGCAAAACACAGTACACTTCCTATTAAACGACAATGCTTTTTTAAATGGCTTAATTCTGATATGCAACAGACTAAACGGTTTCCCATAGGCGCACATCTTATGGTTAAACATTTCGGTTATACCCATCATGGGATTTACGCCGGACGTGGTCGTGTCATTCATTATTCGGGCTTTGCGCATTTATTCAAGAAACGCCCGATTGAAATAACTTCTATTGAAAAATTCAGTCATGGCAAACCAATTCATATGCAACATTATGACTCGGCAAAATATAAAGGTCGTAAAGTGGTGCGCCGCATGCGGTCCAGAATGCATGAAAACAACTATCATCTGATTATTAATAATTGCGAACATTTGTGTACCTGGGCGATTACCGGTGTGGAAAGTAGCCCGCAAGTAATTTATATGATGAATCGCCTGACCACGATTGGTTATATTAGCTCGATGATGAGTTTTATGAACAGCATGTTCCTGACCCTGACCACGACCAGTTTCGCATTGGCGCTGTACATCAAGAAAAAACTCAGAGATAAAGCCAATCTGCGTTTGCAACAATACCGTGAATTGCAAGATCAGGCTAAAACCAAAGTGTCAGACCTGACCAATCTTAAACATCGTTAATTTAAAGCTCAGCCTGCCGATGATTTTTTGTGAGCAAGAAATTTTAAGTTCGTGTTTTACATTTTGATGATGTTGATAAGGAATCAAGTCAAATAGCCTTTTCTGGCTTGAATTGCCTCAGGTAGTGCTTTACCTAAAGAGCTTAGGGTTTCCCGCTCTACCAGCCGTACAATTGAATCTAGCGGTAGATCGTTATCCTGCAAGCCAAAGGGTTCTTCCAGCTCCGCACTGAGCTCATCGAGCCCGAGTAGCATATAAGCAATCAACCCGACCAGAATCGGCGTCCACAGGCCTAAATTCGCCTGCAAACTGAAAGGCAGGATAAAGCAAAAAGAATAAACCGCACGATGTAACAATACCGAATAAGAAAATGGTAATGGCGTTGACAAAATCCGGTCACAACCGGCCTGAATATCTCCCAAAGCCACAGTGTGCTGATTCAGGTTGTTATAAATAATATCGCTGATCTTGCCCTGCTGATACTGTTGTACCAGCTCTATTTGCATCTGTTCTAGCACCCATTGTGATGGATTGATTTGCATCGGCAATTGCTCGAATGACTTGGGTTCAAAACCGGTAGTGGCTTGATAAGTCTGAATACTGGGCGTTTGCTGTCTCAACCGGTCACGTAATAGATGGGTAAACAACATCATGCGGTACAATAAGACTTCACGGGTTTGATCGTCCAGAACGTGGCTATCACGGCATAAATGACGCGTGGTGGCAATCAGCGCGCCCCAAAGTTTGCGCCCTTCCCACCAGCGATCATAGCAGGCTGTATTTCTAAAACTTAAAAAAATCGAGAGAATGACACCAAAAATGGTAAAGCCAATTGCCGGAACAGCAGGAAGGCTCACGAAATGCGCCTGACTCAAATACACCAGCAAAGCGGAAATAAAAACCACCAAGATTAATGCGGGCAGCACCTTGGGCAGAATCGTTCCCTGCCAGGCAAACAATAACCCCAAACTATTATTCTTATCACGCACAATCATGCAATTTTCCCTGCTGTATTGAAAAAGCCCAACCAGAGTTGAGCTTTTTACATTCTGACTTAAACCAGCTTATTTGCCTGGTTTAAAGCTGTCCTTAAGATCCAGAATACGGTTAAATACCGGTTTTTCGCTGGAATGATCATATTGATCTGCCACGAAATAACCTTCACGCTCAAACTGGAAACGATCCTCCGGCTGAGCTTGCGCTAATGCAGGCTCAATCACGGCCTGAACCACCTTCAATGATTCAGGGTTCAGGTTTGCCAAGAAGTCATCACCCACTTCTGGATCAGACTCCGTAAACAGACGGTCGTAAATACGCACTTCTGCAGGAACGCCTTTAGTCGCAGATACCCAGTGAATCACACCTTTGACCTTACGACCTTCAGGATTTTTACCTAAAGTTTCAGGATCAATCGAACATTTCAGTTCAACCACTTCACCATTTTCATCTTTAATGACTTCGTCACATTTGATGACATAGGCATGACGTAAACGGACTTCACCGCCTGGAATCAGACGTTTAAAGCCTTTTGGTGGCTCTTCTTCAAAGTCTTTACGGTCAATATATAGTTCGGTCGTCAATGGAATAACACGTTCACCCATATCAACATTCGGATGACGTGAATGGGTCAAATCCATGTCGGCTGGCAAGTTGGTTAAAGTCACTTTTAATGGATTTAACACGGCCATACCACGAGCGGCGGTATTTTCCAAAGATTGACGAATACAGTATTCCAGCATGGCTACATCGACGATACTGCCATCAACTTTCGATACACCAACACGTTGACAGAAATCACGCAGACCTTCAGGCGTGAAACCACGACGGCGCATACCCACTACAGTTGGCATACGTGGATCATCCCAGCCCTGAACATAGCCACCTTCAACCAGCTTACGCAATTTGCGTTTTGAGGTGATGGTATAGTCCACATTTAAACGGCTCGATTCATACTGACGTGGCACGGATGGTGATTTAACTTTTGCCACCACCCAGTCATAGAACGGACGGTGATCCTGGAATTCCAAAGTACACAGTGAATGCGTAATGCCTTCAATCGCATCAGAAAGTGGATGCGCATAGTCATACATTGGATAAATTTTCCATTTATCGCCAGTCTGATGGTGTTCAGAATGCAGGATACGATACAGAATCGGATCACGCATATGCACGTTCGGTGAAGTCATATCGATCTTGGCACGTAAAACTGCCTGACCTTCTGCATATTCACCGCTGCGCATTTTCTCAAAACACTCCAGGTTTTCTGCAACCGTTGCATCGCGTTGTGGCGAGTTTTTACCTGGCTCAACGAAATTACCACGGTTTAAACGAATCTCTTCCGGACTTTGCAAATCCACATAGGCATCGCCCTGCTCAATCAGCTGAACTGCCCAGGTATAAAGTTGATCGAAATAGCTTGATGCATAACGCGGCTCGCCTTCCCATTGGAAACCCAGCCATTTCACATCATTGGCAATACCATCCACATATTCCTGCTCTTCGGCATCCGGGTTGGTATCGTCAAAACGCAGGTTACACACACCTTTAAATTCTTCGGCAATACCGAAGTTCAAGCAAATTGCTTTCACATGGCCAATATGTAAATAGCCATTCGGCTCAGGCGGAAAACGCGTCACCACCTGTTGAGTACGACCAGCGGCTAAATCATCGGTAATGACCTGACGTACAAAGTCCAAGCCTGGTTGTTGTTCTTGCTGCTGCACTGAATCGACTGCATTGTTCTTTTGGGTCGGGTTCTCGGGCAGAGATGTCACAACATCATTTGGCTTCATGATCAATCATTCACTTCTAAAGTTAAAAAGGGATTAACGAATATTTCATCGTACAAGCTGTACGTATATTCATTATCAAAGTTCCTTAGTTTAACTATAGGTGATTAATCTCTCAACCGCTAACTAGGGTATTTGATTTCAATTCACTCATTTTAAAAAGTGAAAATACAGTAAGCTGCCCAAAACTAAAATATCAACGCTTTACGGAATCAGAAAATGATTCAATTCGTGCCTGTCGGGAATATAACGCCCTGTCTGGCAGTATTTGAAATGCCTTGATAAATCAACGTATAAATAAGGTATTATTTTTATGCTTTTAACAAAGAAAATAATGTTTTTACTTGCCTTGTCGAATGTAGTTTGCTTATGCTTCACTCATTCAGAAAAAACCATGGCACTCGTCCATGATCAGGAGATTACACAATGAGTTTTCCTCAAGTCGAATTAAACACCAATAAAGGTCGTATTGTTCTAGAACTCAATGCTGAAAAAGCACCTAAAACCGTAGCTAACTTTTTAGAATACGTACGTGACGGTTTTTATGACGGCGTAATTTTCCACCGTGTTATTGATGGTTTCATGATCCAAGGCGGCGGCATGGATGAAAATTTCAAGGAAAAAGCAACACGTGATGCAATCGAAAACGAAGCAGACAACGGCTTGACCAATGACGAAGGTACGATTGCAATGGCGCGTACTCAGGCACCGCACTCTGCTTCTGCTCAGTTCTTCATTAACGTGAAAAACAACTCATTCCTTAACCACTCTGGCAAAACTGCTCAAGGTTGGGGTTATGCGGTATTTGGTAAAGTGGTTGAAGGTATGGACGTTGTGAACGAAATCAAAAACGTACGTACTGGCAACCGTGGCTACCACGCTGACGTTCCTCTAGAAAATGTAGTAATCGAATCTGCAAAAATCATTTCTGAATAAGTTTAAATCCTCCCTAACCCTCCTTTAATAAAGGAGGGAATCACCTTTTATCAAAATAAGGTTTTCCTCCCTTTTTCAAAGGGAGGTCGGGAGGGATTAAATTAAACAAGGAAAAGATTCGTGATCTATCTGTTTATCTCAGATTTACATTTGTCACCTGATCACCCTCGACTTGTTCGGGGGTTTTTAGATTTATTAACTGAGTATCAAGATCAAAATACCCAACTGTATATTTTGGGTGACTGGTTCAATGCCTGGATTGGTGATGATTATAAGTCTCCGTGGCTGGACGAGATTGTCACTGCATTAAAACAGTTTACTCAGGCTGGGAATCAACTCTATTTTCAGGCCGGCAACCGGGATTTTGTCTTAGGAAGTAAATTTTTAGCTCGATTTGGCGGGCAGCTTCTTCCCGAAATCGATCAGCTAATCATTGCCGGAACACATTTTCGCCTGGAACATGGCGATGCCCTATGTACCGATGACGTCTCCTATCAGCGTTTTAAAAAGATTATTCGTCATCCCTGGCTACTTGGCTTCTTAAGAAAAACCCCTCTCTCATTTCGAACCAGACTAGCCAACCGCTTTCGTCAACAAAGCCATCAGGCACAACAGTTTAAAAGCTATGAAGTGATGGACGTCAACTCACATGCAGTTGAGCTGGCATTACAGGATGTAGATGTACTGATCCATGGTCATACGCATCGCGCAGCCATTCATCAGTTAGCCCAGAAAAGAAGAATTGTACTAGGCGACTGGAAAGAAGACAGTGCAGAGATTCTGGAAATTCAGGAAGATCAAAGTTTTGATACCCTGAAACTAAAAAAGTGGCGATATTAATCAGCCACTTTTTACGATATTGATCTGCTTAACACAGACGATAAAGCTGGTTTACCCCAGTATAGAAACTTTTACCATCGAGATTGAACTGAAATTCCTCACCCGTTGGCAATTGAATCATTTTACCGACCTCAACCCAGATAAAACCGTCCATTGTATTTTGCTTGCGCTTTAATGGAACCAGTTTCACGTTAATTTCATTGCCATCAGCGGCAGTGGCAATATGCCATTCATTGATTTTGATCAAAATATTTACTCACACGATATGAGCTTTTTGTGACTATATGGAGAGAGATTAATAACAACCTAGTTTACATAATAGTTCTATGGTTAGTAGATCTTATTTGAGTTCAAATACTTGAACTAAAAAGTACATCACAATCAGCTTAAAATAATAATAGAAGCAAGAACAGTACTTGCTTGAAGTGCAACCAGTGTAAGCTATTTATCCAGCAAAAGCAAAATTACATTGTAATGACAATAGAATGGGATTTTTAAGAACTTTTTTCATGCTTTGTTAATTATTAGGCTTTTGATTTTTATGATCTAAAATTCATTTTAACGTTACTTCATTTCCGTTGATAAACAAAACCTGTATTTAAATACCTTAAAATCAATATTAGAGACATGAAACTCAGCCCGAGGTACGGCAAGTTCCACTCTCCCGTCTTTTGATAATTTAGGATCAAGAGAATAGCATTTAAGGCTACAAACAGTACGTGAATCATAAAAAAGGCTTGTTGCACTCGTCTAGTTTTTTGCTGACGTTGGTTCTCTAAGATGTTCTGCTGTTCTTGTAAAAATTGTTCTGCATCTTGAAGGTTCATTATGATTTTCTTATGGCTGAATGAATAGCTCATCTAAAGAATTTCCGGTTAAAAATAAACTAAAAATCTAAGCAAGCTATTCATTCAGAATCTCTTGTTGATTAATAACCGCTAGTCGGATTATTCACATTGATATCCTTTTTATATTTCCCCAATAGATCACGCAAGGAATTCATCAAAACACTGGTATCTACGCCCACTGCTACAAACTCAGTGCCAAGTTCGATATATTTTTGCGTCACTTCATGCTGGGTTGACAGAATTCCTGCAGCTTTGCCTGCAGAACGAATCCGCTGGATTGCATCAATTACAGCTTTTTGTACTTCAGGATGATTCGGATCACCTTGATAACCCATAGTGGCAGATAGATCAACGGCGCCAATAAACACGCCATCAATCCCGTCGATCTGAAGAATAGCATCCAGATTTTCCAGTCCTGTGACCGATTCAATCTGGATTAATAAACAGATTTCTTCATGTGCCGTCTGATAATAATTTGGAATGCTGTTCCAGCGGGTGGCACGTGCCAGTGCAGCACCAACGCCACGAATTCCTTCAGGCGGATAACGGACTGCCCTGACCATGAGTTCGGCCTGTTCCACGGTTTCTACCATCGGAATCAACAGCGTTTGTGCACCGATATCAAGGAGTTGCTTGATCAGTTGTACGCTACCAATGGGTGGTCGTACCACTGCTTGCGAGGGATAAGCAGCAATACTTTGCAGTTGCGACAAAGTCGTTCTCAAATCACTGGGTGCATGCTCACCATCAATCAGCAGCCAGTCATAACCTGCATTTGCCGCAATCTCGGTTCCATAGGCATCTGCCAATCCAATCCATAAGCCGATTTGCTGCTGGGTTTTCAGTTTGTGTTTAAAGTAATTGGTCACTTGCATCCGCTAACCTATTTGCATGTTGCTGGCGATGCCTCTTATTAAACGCTTCTCGCTTAAAAGTGCCAATAGACAAAAACTGGATTTTAATCTGATTTAACTCTAAGTTTTGCTTGAATCCAGCTCAAGATCATTTCAGAACAGGCTTTGCCTGATGCTTTTTTATTGTAATAATCAGGGGATGTGAAAAATGTATATATTTAAAACTTCTACTCGCTGTTTATTTAAAAAGATTGGAGCCCATTGATGGATTTACTCAAGATCACGCAGACCCGCTATACCACTAAAGCCTATGATCCTAGCAAGAAAATCCCGGCAGAACAGTTCGAGCGCTTATTAGAAATTTTGCGTCTGGCACCCTCTTCAATCAATATTCAGCCTTGGCATTTTTTTATTGCCGATCATGAGGCAGCCAAACAGCGCATTGCCAAAGCCTTGGTCGGTACTTATGCCTACAATGCACCCAAAGTTCTGGATTCTTCACATACCATTTTATTCTGCACCAAAGCCGATATTAATGAGTTGCATCTAGAAAACTTATTGAACCGCGATGATCTCAGTGGCCGATTTAAAGATGAATCCGCCAAGGAAGGTCAGAAAAACACCCGTGCAGGTTATATTCATTATTATCGCAATGAAAAAGGTGATATTCAGCGTTGGGCTGAAAACCAGACCTTTATTGCACTCGGTCAAATGCTCTTAGCTGCCGGAATTGAAGGGGTTGATGCCACCCCGATTGGCGGATTTGACGAAGAGATTATCAGTGAAGAATTACAACTCGCAGAACAGGGCTTGATCCCCTCTGTATTGCTGACTTTAGGCTATCACAGTGAAAACGACTTCAATGCCAAACTGCCTAAATCACGTCTTGCCGCTGAAGATATTTTCACCAAACTGTAAGGATTTTATGCTATAAAAGGGGTCAAGCGCCCCTTTCTATGTCAATTCGGGCCTATTTTTTGCTTTATTTACCATCTAATAGAATAACAATAGAGGTCATCTATGTCGCTCCTTACATCCAAATCCCTGAAATTTGAATGCCATCATTGCGATAAAATTTATCTCCAGCACTACAAAGATCAACAGCATCGTTATCCGCACTGTCCAGACTGCCAACAGGCCGGTTTATTAGTTGGACTGGCCGAAGCAGGCGACCTGCTCCGACATCCGATTGAATTTGCATCTTCTTATGTCAAACAGACATTGCATAAGCTAGGCAAATCACACTAGTCAAGCCTAGCAGCAATCCTAGAGTACTTGCAGGTTTGAGCCGCTCTTTAAAGAATACCAGACCTGCTATCACACCAAATACCACCACCAGAATATTCATGCCGGCAAAGACGATCGCCGGTGAATCCTTGAGCAGCATATGGGCTTTGACATAGAAAGCAATATTGGCAAAATTCAGGATACCCAATAACAGACCAGCGCCGATATTCTGCATCGAGCCCAAGCTTTTATATTTGAGTAACAGATAGCCCATCGAAATGATCAGAGCGCAAACAAACATCAGATTCAGCGCCACCGCGAATTGCAGGCCAAGACTGGTTGTATATTTCAACAATACATCTATCAGTGCATAACCGACCCAGACTAAGCCCAGATATAACATTCCCTGACTGCCCTGTCCTGTACTTTGTCGATGTGAAAACAGGATGCACAGCACTGCGCCAATACCTAAAGCGATCCCGAGTATTTTCAGCTGATTAAACTGTTCCTGAAAAATAAAATAGGCCGCAGCCAGTGACAAGACTACAGAAAGTCGCTGGGCAATTTCGGTTTTTAAAATCCCAGCCGTTTGCAAAGCCTTGGCCAGAAGCAGGAATACACTCGGAAGCAAAATACCCAAAGCCAGAATAAGCAACCAAGGCGTCTGAGACATTGAAATATGTTGAATATCAGGTTGGAACCAGAAAAAACATAAGAGACTGGCTGTCATATAGTTCCAGTTAATCATGTGTATCGGACTCAAGCCCTTATTTTTGGCGACTTTTAATAATATTGAGACCGCAACGCTGCATAGCGCTGCTGCGAAAATCAGTTCCATATGCTGCTCTTATTCTTGATATTTATGAGTCTACAAAAAAGCCCACATTTGCAGTGGGCTTTTTTTATAAATGATTCACTGGGAATTATTTATAGTGTGACACCATTTTCTCTAAAGAAATTGGGCGAATCTTGTCTGCATTACCTGCAGTACCGAAAGCTTCGTAACGATCGATACAGATTTGCTTCATTGCATCTACAGTTGCGCTGAAGAATTTACGTGGATCGAATTCGCTTGGTTTTTCTGCCATCATACGACGCATTGCACCGGTAGATGCTAAACGCAAGTCAGTATCGATGTTGATCTTGCGCACGCCGTGTTTGATCGCTTCAACCAGCTGCTCAACCGGAACACCGTAAGTTTCCTTGATGTCGCCGCCATACTGGTTAATCACTGCCAACCATTCTTGTGGCACAGAGCTTGAACCGTGCATGACAAGATGCGTATTTGGAAGTGCTGCGTGAATTTCTTTAATGCGGTCAATCGCAAGAATATCACCTGTAGGTGGACGCGTGAACTTGTACGCACCGTGTGAAGTACCTACTGCAATTGCAAGCGCATCAACATTGGTATCAGTAACGAAGCTACGTGCTTCTTCAACTGAAGTCAGGAGTTGAGAATGATCCAGTACGCCTTCTGCGCCTACGCCATCTTCTTCACCCGCCATACCTGTTTCAAGGCTACCCAAACAACCGATTTCACCTTCAACAGATACGCCACACGCATGTGCCATTTGAACTGTACGGCGAGTCACATCAACGTTATATTCATATGAAGTTGGTGTTTTACCATCTTCACCCAGTGAACCGTCCATCATCACTGATGAAAAGCCTAACTGGATTGAACGTTGGCAAATGTCAGGGCTGGTACCGTGGTCTTGATGCATTACCACTGGAATATGTGGCCATTCTTCAATTGCAGCCAAAATCAGGTGACGCAAGAACGGAGCGCCTGCATATTTACGCGCACCCGCAGATGCTTGTACGATAACAGGCGAATTGGTTGCATCTGCTGCAAGCATAATTGCACGCATTTGTTCTAAGTTGTTTACGTTAAATGCTGGTACGCCGTAAGCATGTTCGCCGGCGTGATCCAAGAGCTGGCGCAATGAAATAAGAGCCATAATATCCTCCCAGTGAATGCCACATATTCTACATGTTCAAAGGTTTCAATTCAGCAACAAATAACACTATTTAAAAAAAATCCCTGCATTTGCAGGGATTTTGTGTCACATCAACCAGATTAAGGTGCTACAGGCTCTGAAGTCGCAGCAACTGATTCGTCCGCAGTCGCTTCATCGGCTGGAGCATTGGCAATTTCAGCCGGGATATCGGTATTTTTTTCATCTAGAATTGGCTGGTCAATAGCGTCAATGGCGGCTTGCTGTTCTGGAGTTACAGCCTGATCCGCCACTGCTGCCGAGCTTTCTGCTTCAGCTTCTGGTGCACTTTCCTGTTTTGCACATGCAGTCAGTGCCAGAGATGCTGCTAATAATACTGCCGTAGTTAACTGTTTTTTCATCACGTATTCTCGTCATTTGATGATTTAATGACTGCATCTTATGACAGATTTATTGCATTTTAATGACGAAGCCATGAAGGGTAAGTTTTCACTGTCAAAAAAATGACATAAAAAAAAGCTGGCACTTGGCCAGCTTTTTAGCTTAGGACATTCCATTAAGCACGTTCTAACAATACCGCAACTGCAGGAAGGGTTTTACCTTCAACGAATTCAAGGAATGCACCGCCACCCGTCGAGATATAACCAATTTTGTCAGCCACTTCATATTTATCAATCGCAGCAAGTGTATCCCCACCGCCCGCAATCGAAAAACCTTCCGATTCAGCAATTGCTAAAGATAAAGTTTTAGTCCCTTCACCGAATTGATCTACTTCAAATACGCCGACCGGGCCATTCCAAAGAATGGTTTTAGAGGTTTTCAGGATTTCTGCAAATGCTTTCGCAGTTTCTGGACCTACATCTAGGATCATGTCGTTGTCAGCAACATCTGCAACGTTTTTCACCGTCGCTTTCGCAGCAGCCAATGAACCCAAGAAATCTTCAAAGTTAATTTCAGAGGCATCTGTAACGACTACGTCAGTAGGAAGTGGAACTGCTACTTTTGCAGCAATGGCTTTTGCCGTATCGATCAGATCCTTTTCACACAATGATTTGCCCACGTTATAACCGGCCGCAGCAAGGAACGTGTTGGCAATACCACCACCGACGATCAATTGATCACAAATGTCAGAAAGTGAGGTTAAAACATCTAGCTTGGTAGAGACTTTAGAACCTGCAACAATCGCCACCATTGGCTTTTCAGGGGTTTGCAGTGCACGACCAAGCGCATCAAGTTCAGCTGCCAGTAAAGGACCTGCAGCTGCAACTTTAGCCAGACGCGCTACGCCTTCAGTAGATGCTTCTGCACGGTGTGCTGTACCAAAGGCATCCATCACGAATACATCACACAATGCTGCATATTTTGCTGCAAGTTCAGGATTGTTTTTCTTCTCGCCGACGTTAAAACGGCAATTTTCCAGTAGAACTACCTGACCTGGCTGAACATCAACGCCATCTAAATAGTCAGTAAACAGTTTCACTTCTTGGCCCAAAGCTTCAGTCAAGTAAGCCGCTACAGGAGCAAGTGACTGTTCAGCTTTAGGCTCACCTTCAACCGGACGACCCAGATGAGAATACACCATGACTGCAGCGCCTTTTTCTAGTGCTGCTTTAATCGTTGGCAATGCTGCACGAAGACGCGCATCGCTGGTGATCACACCATTTTTAACAGGAACGTTTAAATCTTCACGGATCAGAACACGTTTACCTGCTAAATCGAGGTCAGTCATACGCTGAAAGTTCATGTAGAGCTCACTTTATAGATATTAAAACCAGGCGATTTTAAATGATTATGCAGAAAAAGGTTAGCATCTTTTGCAGAAAACATTATGAATGCCAAAGTTTTGTTATGATAGAAAAAAGCCTCTTTTAGATTCAGTCCCTATGTCGATACATCCTGATCCAAATCTTAACCGTTTGAACGTGTTAGGTGAGCCTTTGTCCAGCTGTTGCTTCGATCCGATTACCGGATATTTCCGCAATGGCTTTTGCCATACTGCGACCACCGATCTGGGCCAGCATACGGTTTGCGCGCAAATGACCTCAGAATTTCTGAATTTTTCTCAAAAAGTCGGTAATGACCTGATTACGCCTTTGCCCGAACTGGATTTCCCGGGCCTGCAACCTGGCGATTTCTGGTGTATCTGCGTAACGCGCTGGGTCGAAGCCTATGAAGCGGGTCAAGCTCCACCGATCAAGCTACAAGCCTGTCACAAAGCTGTTCTGGCGTATGTACCGTTAAATATTCTTGAGGAATATGCTGTCTAATGAATTCTGCACAAATTATCTTGGCATCGTCCAGTCAAACCCGCAAAGCGCTGATGGATCGTCTGCATATTAATTATATTTCCATGGTACCGGATATTGATGAATCTCCTCGCGGGGAAAATCACGCAGATGATCTGGCACAACGACTGGCTTTTGAGAAAGCCAGATATATTGCTGAACAAAATCCAGAAGCGATTGTGATCGGCTCAGATCAGGTGGCATGGCGTGAAGGTGCGCCGGATATTTTTATTGGTAAACCGTTAACGACTGAAAAGGCCATTCGCCAGCTACAAGCCAACTCGCACAAGATTGTCTATTTTAGTACTGCGCTCAGTGTGCAGCAGCTATCGACCGGTTTTGAACAAAGTCTGGTTGAACACTATAAAGTCAAGTTCCGCAAACTGTCTCAGGTCGAAATCGAGCGTTATGTCGAAATTGAACAACCTTTGCATTGTGCAGGCAGTTTCAAATGTGAAAGCCTCGGTATCAGCTTGTTTGAAGAAATGATCGGACAAGATCAGACCACGCTGATGGGCATGCCAATGATCAAGCTCTGTCATATTCTTCGTGAATTAAAAATTTTGGTTCCTTAATCTCTCCCTTTAAATTCAGGCTTTACTCTATGTCTCAACCTTTAGACGTACTAGGCGGTATTACCGCTGAACAATTCCTTAGCGAATACTGGCAAAAGAAACCTTTACTGGTGCGTAATGCAATGCCTGAAATCGCCAGTTTGCTTGAACCCAATGATGTGATGGAACTTGCGCTTGAAGAACATGTCACTGCCCGTCTCATCAAGCAGAAAGATCGTGATCCGAATCAATGGAGCGTGAAATCTTCACCTTTGCTCAAAGCAGATTTCCAGAAAATGCCCAAGCTCTGGACGCTTTTGGTTCAGGCTGTAGATCACTATTCATTTGACCTGTCTGCGTTTTGGAAAAAATTCCCGTTTATTCCACAATGGCGTCGCGATGACATCATGGTGTCTTATGCTCCACAAGGCGGCTCAGTCGGCAAGCATTTCGATTTCTATGATGTGTTTCTGGTACAAGGCTATGGCCACCGTCGCTGGCAGCTTGGGCAAATGTGTGATGCCGAAACAGCATTCGTTCCGGGTCAACCGCTTAAATTATTGCCTGAAATAGAAGTTAACTTTGACGAAGTGCTGGCACCTGGCGACTTGCTGTATGTACCGCCTGGTCTGGCTCACTACGGCGTAGCTGAAGATGACTGCCTGACTTATTCATTCGGTTTCCGCATGCCAAATATCAGTGACATGATGGATCGTGTCGGGGATA
The DNA here is from genome assembly GCF_031844265.1 of Acinetobacter sp. RG5. Taxonomy (GTDB): domain Bacteria; phylum Pseudomonadota; class Gammaproteobacteria; order Pseudomonadales; family Moraxellaceae; genus Acinetobacter. The sequence continues at coordinate 53,588 of NZ_JAUZUV010000001.1, forward strand.
AATTCTCTGAAAATGAAACGCTGCGTAACCCATTGCTGGATATCATCCGTGATCAAGTCGGTGCTATCGGTGAAGTGAGCAGCAATGAGCTGGAATATCTGAAAGAACACATCATGCAGCAACTGCATAATTCCAATGTTCTCGAAGATGCCATCATGAGCTTGATGTCCGAACCTAAATATCCTGAAAACCTGCCTGAAGCAGAAGAAATCGGTACAGGTGATCTGGAAGAAGCACTCGATCAGGGCTATAGCCTGATGCTCGAACCTGCGTCACGCCTGCTTTATACTGAAACGGACGGCGACGTTCTGTTCTGGGCAAATGGTGAGGGTGTGTGCATCTCTGAGACATTTACCGCAAAACTCAAACAGCTTGCAGATGGTGAAGCGCTGTTATTCGGTGAAGGCTTCGCTGATGAAGAAATTCTGGAAGATGTTGCTGCATTATTAAATGAAGCCGTGTTGATGCTGGTTCCACCGCCAGAAGACGAGTAATCTTTCCACGGTTCTATTTAGGCAATAATTTTTAAGAGGATCACATGATCCTCTTTTTTATTTTTAGAGTCTAGAATTCTAACTAATTAAGGCTGATACAGCTCTAATACAACACGAATCAGCGTATCTCCTTGTTCAGATTCAATCTGGAACAATCCTCCCATGCGCTCAACCCGCATTTTCATGCTGCGCATTCCAATACTCAGACCATTTTTTTGCACCATGTCAGCATCGAAACCGATGCCATTATCCTGAATGCTTAAAGTAAGCTGATGTGGCTGGGAATATTCCAGACTGACTTTTACCTGACTGGCCTGACTATGCTTAATGATATTGGTCAGACTTTCTTCGACTACTCGGATCAAGGTCAAACACTGTAATGCCGTCGGTTCACGCTGCCAGACTTTTGGAAATGACCATTCAACTACAATCCCCATTTCTTCCATCAGCTGGGTAAAACGATAACGTACCGGTGCGATCCAGAGTACCGGCGTTTGTGGGACTTTATTTTCAATAGATGAACCACTGTCAATGATTTGTCTGAGATCATCTCTGAGCAGTTTCAGCATGGAAAGAAACTGCTGTTTAGAAACTGTTTCGCTACTTTGATCCACCAGAATCATGGAACGGACAATAGACCCTCCCAACCCGTCATGCAGTTCATGTGACAGATTAATCCGCTCTTGCAGACGAACATTGGTCAGCTCCAATTGATGTTTATCGCTCAGGCTTTTATTCAGGTCGGCACTGACCTGCTGGACTTTACGTTCTAACTGGCTATTAAATTTTTCGATTTTCCTGACATTACGATTCAAGCGTGTACCCATAATGAGCACCACAAACAAGGTAATAATCGGTGAGGTATAGGGAGATAAAGGTGAAAATTCATTGACCTTGGTTTGGTTCAACATGATCAGGTCGATAACTACACACAGCAAAATCCCCCAAAGACATAACGTCAGGAAGAGATATTCTCCATTTCGGGTTTTGATGGCCTGATAGCTGATATACACAGTACAACTGACAAAGAGCAATACATAGATGATAAACACTCCACCCAGTACCTGCTCCAAATAATCCAAAGGACTGATCATCACCAGTAGGCTGGACAGAACGCTGACCAGAATAAATCCTCGCTCCAACTGCTTAAATTTCTGTTTTACAAAGCGGATCAGATACAGACAAAAACAATGGATATAGGCAATGAAAAAAAGCATATTGGCTTTAGCTGCCGAAATCGTGGAGTGAAATGGAAAATTTTCTGTAGTCAAGACATTGGAAATAAACAGAATCCACAACAGTGAACTGAGTGCCAGCCAGCCAAAAGTGGTTTCTGAACGCCGGAATAACCAGATAATGAAACAGATCAGCCCAATCGTGGCAGAGAAAATCATATTGATCTGGAATACGGTACGGCGATCCCAGATTTTTTCCAAATACTGCTGGCTATTCACCAACACATTATTAAACTGAATATTGCCCAGGCCCGCGCTTTGGAAACTGTAGCCATTTACATAAATCAGGATTTCATTACTGTCTTTACGCAAACCGCTAATCGGGAAAACCCAGTAACGCGGCATATTCCAGCTTTTCGACAAGGGCTCTTGCAAGTTCCGGTCAGACCAAAGCAAGTCACCATTCAGGAACACGGCACCTGCCGAATTAATATAATCAATAGAAAAGGCAACCGGTTCTGCAAGGCGGATGTTGTCCTGACATGACCAACGCCAGACAATCTTGTACCAGGCACCCCCATGATAATTCTTCCAGTTATTCTGCCAGTTATCCGGCAAACGTACGCTTTGCCAGCCTGATGTCGGCATCTCGGTAGGACCCTGAGCCTGAACCTTCTGAATATATTCGATCTTCACCTGACAAAGATCATTAATCTGAAAATGGTTTTGTGCCTGACTCATCCTACAGAACAAGCAAAGCCAGCTGCACAGGACAAAAACACCGATCCATTTCAGTCGCTGCCGTTTGCTGCTTCTGGAACAGGCAGATGACATTACAGAATTCCCAGATGCCGTGCGGTACTGACCGCCTTGGTACGTTTACTGACCGAGAGTTTGCGGTAAATATGCTTGATATGACTTTCGACGGTATAGCGTGATACACAGAGCTGCTCGGCAATTTCACGATTACTCAGACCTTGCGCAACCAAGGACAGGATTTCCTGCTCCCGCTGTGTGAGCGTTTCCTGATCCGCAGCTGGCCTGTTCTGTTCTACTGTTGCTGAAATGGTGGGAATAGAAATCTGTTTTAAAATTTCACGGGCAACAAAGGGATCAATCGGTGCACCGCCACGCAAAATACTGCGAATAGCCAAGGCGACTTCAACATCATCCCGTTCTTTCAGCACATAACCGGTCGCACCGGCCTGAATTGCCCTAAACAGGCTATCTTGGGTACTCCAGGCAGACACCACCAGAATCAACGCTTGTGCGTCCTGTTCGCGGATTTTTTCAATAATTGAAATCCCACTTCCATCTGGCAACCCCAAATCTACTAAGGCCAGTGCAATCGGCTGTTGCTGAACTATGGAATATGCTTCTTTAACCGTGTTGGCAAATAGCAGAACGTCTTCGTTATAACCTAGATTGGTTAATATAATTTTTAAACGGCGCTGAATGACATATTCATCTTCAACGATTAATACTGGTACTGGCAAGACTGCCTCCGATGCTGTCATAAGCACGCCCCTTATATTTATTTTTATATATCCCCTTTAAGATTAAAATATAAACAAAATCACACTAAAAATCATGATTTATTTATTTTTTATTATCTGAAGTTTTAAGCAGCGAGAAACGCTTACGCCCGTTTTCCATATCATAGACATAAAAAATGCCATCTGTTTAGCAGATGGCAGTTCAAGATAGAAAATCTTTTGAAGTTATACGAGCTGTCTACTTTAAGCAGTACCGTATTGCTGTTTTAAATATTTCACAATCTCAGCCGATTCAAACATTTTGGTATCTGTATTTGGATCGACCAGATAGGGAAGCTGAATATTATTTCCCATCATTTCAAACAAATGTTCACGCTTACCGCCTGGTAGTGGTTCATATTTTCCCGGTTTTAAACGCAATTTGGCCGGTCCATAATCTTGCCAGCGCTCTTTAGCGACATTATGAAAAACAAACGGCACTTCCAGTTCACTCAAAACGGCGCGTACAATTCGGGTATAAGGACTGGCCTCAAAGCCCCATAATTCTAATAACAGTTCAGGTGTTGGCCGATCCTTAATCTTGGGATTCACCATTCCGCCGCGTAAACCATTGAGGACGGTTCCCGCAATTGCAGCCACTGGAATTTTAGGATAGTGAGCATATTTCTTGGGAGTTTTGCCGGTTTTGCCATAATGCTTGAACAGATGATCGATAATATCCTGAGACTCATAGAGTCGATCACCGGTATTTTCATCAACTAAAAAAGGAAATTGCAGTTTTCCACCCAATTGCTGCACCTCAGGACGGAAATGAGTACCCCCTCGTGGACATGGATAAACTTCATAATCCAGATTTAGCAAGGTCATGACTTCACGCACCCGACGACAAAATGGTGAACCCTCGTATTCATAGAGCTTCAAGGCTTTTTCAGGCTGATTTGGAAACGGTGTACCCACCATCCCACGTCCACCTTCAGCGATTGAAGAGGCCAAAGCTTGTACAACTTTAATTTGATGACTCAACATAGTATTTTCCTATTTTTGTTTTATATGAATGAAAGACAGAATCTAGGCATCCTGTCTTTCAGGGTACAGATGAGTTTTGTTGTTATTCTTGCATGCAGAAATGCAGATTTCAGCCGATTAAGCCACTAAAGCTGTTTTAGACACCACAATACCATTATTGTCTGCATAGACATAATCGCCAGCATTAAACGTGACACCACCAAAGCAGAGAGAGATATCAACTTCACCCACACCCTTGCGATTACTCTTTTGTGGAATAGCCGCCAATGCATGCACCCCAAGATCAAGTTCAGCAATCGCATCGACATCACGGACGCAACCGTAAATAATTACACCATTCCAGTGATTTTTGACTGCTGATTCTGCAATCAGGTCACCCATCAAGGCACAACGCATCGATGCACCGCCATCTACGACCAAGACCTTGCCTGTTCCATCTGTGGCCAATAATTCTTTGACCCGTGAGTTATCTTCAAAACATTTTACTGTCACAATCTGACCGCCAAAGGTTTTGCGCGCCCCATAACTCTTGAAAAATTTACCGTCCAGGCAAGGTGTCACTACCTGAAGCTCTAGTTCTGGATGATCATCTAACAAGTCACAGGTGACAAATGCTGCTGTAGACACGGTGTTTTCCCCTCATTTCATTTTTTGTATGCGTAAATTATCATAAATTTCAAATTTTACCGTCTGAGTTAGCGCGGCCTCGACCATAGTATGAGCCACCTGATCGGCTGTCACTGGCTTATAGGCAAAACTATCTGGAATAAAACGCGATACTTTGTGGTAAACCTGCTGCGCGATATCTTCCAAAAAACGCTGCTCTGGACGTTCACCAATGAGCAATGAAGGTCGAATCAAACTGATTCTGTCCAGGGTCAATGTTTGTATATATTCTTCCAGTTCACCTTTGACCCGATTATAGTAAAAATGCGATTGGGAATCGGCACCCATTGCGCTTAGCAAAAGATAATGGGCTGAGGTTTGCTGTAACAGCTCTGCAAAGTGAGCATTTATGGTATAGTCAATACTATAAAATGCCTGTTTGGATCCGGCTTTTTTCATGGTGCTGCCCAGGCAGCTAAAACCATGGCTATGCTTGCTGACATCCTGATCATTCAACATCAGGAAATCTTCCAGTACCAGTTGTTGAACTTTATCCAAAGCATCCAGATCATTTTGATGTTTTCTGACCACTGCAGTAATCTGCTGGCAAGTCGGCTCATCTTGCAAACGTTTTATCAGTTGTTTTCCCACCAAGCCGGTGGCACCTATCACGATGGGATGAGTCAGTGATTTAGTCATTTTTTATACGATCTCCTAGGTGGAATACTAATCTAACGTTTTCTTTAGAATTTTTCTGCATCTAAAATGTTGTCAAAGCATGTCAAGACTTGACTTCGGTGCTTAGTTTAATCAAAATATGGCACTTGTTTACGGGCTGGTGATAATTCCTCTGATGTTGGTTTTCAGTTGAGTTTCAGCCCGCCCAGACCAATCTATTTCAAGGAGTGCACGAGTGGCAAACTCTGCTCAAGCTAAAAAACGTGCTCGTCAAAACGTTAAAGCACGCAAACACAACGCAAGCTTGCGTTCTATGGTTCGTACCTATCTTAAACGTACATTAGCTGCTATCAGCACTAATGACTATGCTGTTGCTACTGAAGCGTACAAATCGCTTGTTCCAGTAATCGACCGTATGGCTGACAAAGGCATCATCCATAAAAACAAAGCAGCTCGTCATAAGAGCCGCTTGAACGCGCAAGTTAAAGCACTAGCTTCTAACTAATCGCAAATGAAAAAAGCCCTTTTTAGGGCTTTTTTTGTGTCTGGAATTTGAAGAAACTAAAAAATATAATGACTCATTCAGAAAAATAATTTGTTTAGACAGCACTCATCCAGTCAATGCGATACTGTGAGATAAAAACCTGAATCTCCCTCTCTTTTAGATTATTGATCTTTATCCATAGAGGATGGCGAAGTGGTTTTATCCTGTTTCGTATTGTCAGTGTCCCGCTTTTGACATGCGGTTAAACCCAAAATCGCGATCAGGCTAAAAATTGTGATAACTTTCATAATTTTCCTCAAGATGAATATTTCTATATTTATTAAGCATAGATAATTTTTATACTTACATTATTGAATTTTCACCCTATAAATGTAAAAAGGTGCAGTTTAAAATTTATTTTTATCGTTTTAGACTGACTTTTATTGAATGGTCAATATGAAAGGCCACACCATCTTCATAATTCCTAACTCCCCAATAAAAAACTCAACTGCTGCGAACAATTGAGTTTTGAAAGAATATTTTCATTTAAGAAAGTTGGGAACGTTTAAAATCGGCAATATCCAGTTCATGTACCTGACCGCGCCAGATCCATTTCAGTTTGGATTCCAGGAATACATCACCCTCAAACCAGACAAACAGACCTTCCATCATTTTTGGCCAGTCTTCCCGACTGACATCCTGACGCCCTGACATCACCGCAATCATCGCTGCCAAAATGGTGTCGTGGCTAACGGCCAAACTTAGCCCATATTTATTTTGTGGATGGGTGTTGTAAATCAGTTCTAGTACATCCACTACGCCATGAATCGGCTGTTTCATCCCCGGCAAGGCATTATTGACAAAACTGTTAATAAAACCGAGCGCACCTTGCTTGGCAAAATAAGGCCCTGCTTTTTGAATATCCAGCACAAAGCTGCCAGGCTCCACTAGAAGTCCCTGTTCAATAATTTCAATACGATGGGTATTCTGCTCAGGGGTAACCGCATCTGCCCCCTCAATCATCAATGCAGCGGTATCAATACAACGCTGAATCGGACTTGAAATACAGTGATGAATCACACGATCGGTTTGATCAGCCAGATAAGCACCCCATTCCTGCGCCAGATCCCGCCCCTGCTTGGTCAGTTGCAGATCATAGCCTGCCAAACCCTGCCCCGGAACCTCCTCACGAATCGAATGCCGTGTGAATAAGGTGACAGGCGTTTGTACATCAGGCAATAAATCAATTGCACTCAACATACTCGGTGGAAGCAGTTTCAGGGACACGTTACAGCCAACTCTGGATTGGTAATAGGTTAAGCACCACTATAACACGCTCAGAATTTTGCTCAATGCTCGGCCTGCATGTCAGACACTGCCTGCAATGCAATAATTTTCATATCATTATTTTTATAAGCAATGAATCCACCGTTCAGCAAGGTATCCCGATGATTATAAATAAATGGACGACCTTCTAAATCAACCAGACCACCCCCAATCCGTTCGAGCATACATTGACCAGCGCTGGTATCCCATTCCGAGGTCGGATGAAAACGTGGATAGATGTCTACCTGATCTTCCAGCATCATGCAAAATTTATAAGCGCTGCCCGCTTTAAATTCGGTGTAGTCAGTGAGCTTAGCCAGACTTTGCAAATACTCGGTATATTTCGGTTTCTGCTGGCTACTTTGGCTCAATCCCACAGCAATCATTTTAGTAGTTTCAAGCATTTCATAAGCAAACCATGTCATCTTTTGGATATCATATTTATAAGGCAAGCCCTGCTCAGGACAGAAATAAATCAGTTGCTGCTCCGGAACCGCCAATATGGCAAAAGTGGTCAAACTGCCTCTGACCAGACTCAAATTAATGGTAAATTCGGGGCGCTGGTGCAGAAATTCCTTGGTACCATCTAGCGGATCCAGTAACCAGAATTCTGACCATGAGCGGCGTTCATGTTCCTGTCCTTCTTCAGACAGTAAAGGCAAGCTGGAAATCTCTGCCAAAGCCTGGGTCAGATAAGTATTGACCCGAAAATCTGCCTGAGTCACCGGAGAATTATCATTTTTTTTGATGACATCAAAAGCTGCACCAGAACAATAACGCTGATATTCTTCTCGCAAAATTTCACAGGCTTGTGTCAAAATGGGCACAAACTGCAAAATCATTGGATCTTGTGGTGCTGCTGTTGCTTTAAACATAGAAAACCTAAATATGTCAAAATGCTCTGAAAAACCTACCATAATTTTCGATATGGATGGCACTTTACTTGATCTTGCCTACGATGATTTCATCTGGAACGAGTTATTGCCTGTGCGTTATGCTGCCACACATGGCTGTAGCCTGGAACACAGCCAGGCGACACTCTATGCATTCTATCAGGAACATAATCATACCTTAAACTGGTACTCTTCACGCTTCTGGACGGCTAAAGTCGAAGTCGATGTTCTGGCGATGCAAATTGAACATAAAGATAAAGTCGCCTTGCGCCCTCATTGTCTCGAATTGCTCGATTATCTTAAAAATAATGGTTATCCAATCTGGCTGGCCACCAATGCTGACTGCGCAGGTCTAGCCTTTAAACTGGATCACTTGAATTTAAGAGATTATTTCGATGTCATCGTCAGCTCAGAAACGATTGGGCATGCCAAAGAATTTGTCGAATTCTGGCAAGGCCTGAATGCGTTGCATCCATTTGATCCTGCACATGCTTATTTTATTGATGATACTGAAAAAGTCCTGAATGGGGCCCAAACCTATGGCATTCAGAACCTGTTCAGCATCCAGCAACCCTCTTCAGCCAAAGTAGCACGCCAGACTTGTAATTACCCGATGCTGCACCAATTAACAGATTTAATCACTCATTTAAATCAGGCTGAGGTAGAAAAAAAATATGCGTAAATCGTCTTTACCCGAAGATGCGGTAGGCATGCGTATAGACAAATGGCTGTGGGCAGCACGGTTTTTTAAAACCCGCTCGATTGCCAAACATGCGATTGAAGGTGGCAAAGTCCATCACAATGGTGAACGTGTCAAGGTATCGCGCGAAGTCCGTGTTGGTATGGAACTGACGATTCAGCAAGGCATCGACAAAAAAACCGTGCTGGTTAAGGAACTTTCTGATGTTCGTGGACCTGCACCCGTGGCACAAAAACTGTATGAAGAAACCGAAGTCAGTATTGCACGCCGGGAATTGATTACATCACAAAGAAAGTTGCATAATCTAGCTCGTCCCGATCATCGTCCAAGCAAGAAGGATCGTCGTGATATCAGTAGATTTAAAAATGAAAATAGTCAGAATTTCGATCAGTCATGGTCCTATAATGACGATTAAATTTAAGCGTCAGAATATGTCGTACATGCGCTGACTTTTATAGAACACTAGGGAAAATTCTGTCACTATACACCTGTGGAACAAAGCTCTAATTTAAGACATCCACTTGAGTACTAACTTAGTGACATCGTATTGAGGTTGTAAGATGGATGAGAATAAAAACAAGGCGCTCAACGCTGCCTTAAGCCAGATTGAAAAACAGTTTGGTAAAAATACAGTTATGCGTCTTGGTGACAATACCGTTCAGGCAGTTGAAGCTGTGTCTACAGGCTCTTTAACGCTGGATATTGCACTCGGTATTGGTGGTTTACCTAAAGGTCGTATCGTCGAGATCTATGGTCCTGAATCTTCAGGTAAAACCACAATGACCCTGCAAGCAATTGCAGAGTGTCAGAAAGCAGGCGGTACGTGTGCATTCATCGATGCGGAACATGCACTTGATCCTCAATATGCGCGCAAACTGGGCGTAGATATTGACAACCTGCTGGTATCGCAACCGGATCACGGTGAACAGGCACTTGAAATCGCAGACATGCTGGTACGCTCTGGCGCGATCGACATGATCGTTGTCGACTCTGTTGCTGCATTGACTCCGCGCGCTGAAATTGAAGGCGAAATGGGTGACTCGCATATGGGTCTGCAAGCCCGTTTAATGAGCCAGGCACTGCGTAAAATTACTGGTAATGCCAAGCGTTCCAACTGTATGGTGATCTTCATTAACCAGATTCGTATGAAGATTGGTGTCATGTTTGGTAGCCCTGAAACCACAACTGGTGGTAACGCACTGAAATTCTATGCCTCTGTTCGCTTGGACATCCGTCGTATCGGCCAAGTGAAAGAAGGTGACGAGATTGTTGGTTCTGAAACCAAAGTCAAAGTCGTGAAAAACAAAATGGCGCCTCCGTTTAAAGAAGCTTTATTCCAGATTCTTTATGGCAAAGGTGTTAACCATCTAGGTGAATTGATCGACCTTGCTGTACAGCAAGAAATCGTGCAGAAAGCTGGTGCGTGGTATTCTTATCAAGGCGACAAAATTGGCCAGGGTAAGAACAACACCATCCGTTATCTGGAAGAGCATAAAGAAATGGCTCAGACGATTGAAAAACTGATTCGTGACCAGCTTCTGACTAAAGCAGTGGTTGTTGAAGAAGACGATAGCAAGGAAGAACCTGACTTTTTAGATGCATGATCTTATTAGATGCATCATCTTTAAACGTCAATACACAGCGCCCTCCGGGGCGTTTTGTTATTATATAGGGAATCTAAAATCCGAGAGAATCATGTCAGACGCGAAATTCAGCAAACTGCTCGATTATGAAACTTTAAAACAGCAATTTGGTGATACTGAAGATCAAGCTCAACCTGCAAAAAGTGCGATCCAAGACGCTCCTGAATTTGATCCTGAAGAACGTTTGTTTTCCTCTACCCCAACTCAGGATGAGAAGAAACCGGGACTGACAGGCTCACGCTTACGTTCTTATGCCTTTGCCGTACTGACGCGCAAGGAATATTCCAAAGCCGAACTGATCGAGAAATTAAGCCTTTATGCAGAGCATCGTGATGAAGTCATTACCTTAGTGGAAGAGCTGTCCCGTGAGAACTATCAAAGTGATCAGCGTGTGGCGGAAACCATGTTGTCGAGTCAAAAGCGTAAAGGCAAAGGTCCCAATCAAATTAAAATGAAACTCAAGAGCAAAAAGATTGATGCTGCCCTGATTTCAGAAGAACTCAAAGAAACCGACTGGGTTCAACAAGCCTATGAACTAAAAGTCAAAAAATATGGGACTGAGGTCAGTGAAGACCTGAAGCTCAAAGCCAAACAGATCCGTTTTCTAATGTATCGTGGTTTTGAAATGGATGCGATTATCAAGGCGATTAACCGTAAAGCAGAAGATTAATTCTTATCTTCTTTGAAAGTCTTAATGCACGTATAAGTATATTGGTTATTTATCCAATATTAGCTGCAAAATAAAGCACGACATAAAATAATAATGATCTGAATCATTAAAATAATAAGATAGTGCTGTTTGATGACATTGAAAAAGGAATGATATTTGAGAATAGAAAACTGCGAATTCGCATTGTTATTATAATAAGAATATGGTGGCAACCCTACCAGCAAAGCTCCGGCACATCATAGTTCTATTACCGTTGCTACCTTCCGGTCCTGGCGGGGTTCATAGAGTACAATTGCGAAGTAACCAGCAGGGCTACCATTACAAAAACAGAGTATAGAGATTTTTAATCAAGTTGCAAGCCTTGTTCCGCAAAATAATCCCTCAAGCTATCCGTTTGATTATTTTAAAAACAATATTGATATTTCTGCTGATTTTTAAGGGATCTTCACAATCAATCCATCAACACTCAGATTCACATGATCTTTGTAAAACCTTGTTGCATTTTCTAAAAATGCCGTTTTTAATGTGTGCAATGTATATGAATGATCTACTTTGAAAAGATGAGCAGCGGATCCGCATCTCACAAAGAATTATGGAAATTTTATGATGTTTAAAAAGACCGTATTGTGTGCAGTGACAGCACTCTTTACCACGCCTCTATTTGCCAATATTCCGATTGAATCGCGTGGCTTGAGTCAAGCTACGAATCAAACCACAGTAAATACCCCAGCAGCAATTGCGGCTGGTGCAACTCCAGCAGTTCAAACCAATACCAGCTGGCAAATCATGCAAAAGAACCAGCAACTCGAAAATGACCTGCGGATTTTGCGCGGTAAAATGGAAGAACAGGAAAATGAGATTGAACGGCTCAAGAATGAACTGACCAATCGTTATGCCGATCTTGATCAGCGCCTTGAACTATTGCAACAAAAAATTGAACCTGCTGAGGACAATCCAACGGAGGAAAACCCACAGGATACTGCACCCAGCCTAAACACAAATAAGGTCAATACAGCAAGCAGCGGACAGCAACCTGCTGATCTTGAAAAAGCAGCTTATACCGTGGCTTTAGATGCTTATAAAAATGGCGGTGCAGCCAAAGCCATTGCACCGATGCAAAACTTTATTAAAAACAATCCGAATAGCGTTTATATCAGCAATGCTTATTTCTGGTTAGCGGAATTCAATCTGGCGATTGACCCACCAAAATTTGCTGAAGCGAAACGTAATTATCTGATTGTCGTTGATCGCTATCCAAATTCTGCGAAAGCCTCCACTGCCCTGTATCAGCTTTATAACATCAGCAAAGATGTTGAAAAGAATACTACGCTTGCATCGCAATACAAAACAAAGCTATTGAAGAATTATCCGAAAGCTGAGGAAATAAAATTTCTTAAGTAAAATAGAAATTCCCAAAATAGAAAAGACACCATAGGGTGTCTTTTTTATTATCTTAAACTTTTAGCGCACAATACCACGCTTCGACTGTTCAAGAGAATCGATTAGACGCTGCACCTCAGTCACTTCCGGCAAAATTCCTGTACGGATCTGCTCGATTGCTTCCTGAGTCGTTAAACCTGATTTATAAATCAGTTTAAAGGCATCACGTAAACCGCTGATTACTGTCTTTGACCAGCCTTTACGACGCATACCTTCAATATTCATGGCAAATGCATGCGCAGGATTACCTGAAACCATGACATAGGCCGGTACATCTTTCAGAATCAGGGATGCCCCACCAATCATGCTATAAGAATCAATCTTACAGAACTGATGAATGCCTGAGTTTCCGCCAATGACAACGTAGTCCCCGACATGCACATGTCCAGCCACACCGACGTTATTGGCAAAGATATTATAATCCCCGACCATACAGTCATGTGCAATATGAGTATTGACCATGAGCAGGTTATGACTACCAATCTTGGTCAGGCTCTGGTCCTGAACCGTGCCACGATGCAGACTGCAATGCTCACGAATCTTGTTGTGATCGCCAATCTCAAGCCAGGTTTCTTCACCGGCATACTTAAGATCCTGACATACCTCGCCTACACTGGCGAACTGGAAAATTTCATTATATTCACCTATACGCGTATAGCCACCCACCACCACGTGTGAATGAAGTTTGCTACCCGCACCAATAGTGACATTTGGCCCGATAATACAATATGGGCCAATTTCTACATCAGCAGCAATGACTGCTGACGGGTCAATAATGGCAGTTGGATGAATAAGGGGATTATTGCTCATGCCTGCTCGACTTTTTGATGCGAAACCATAATTTCCGCGGTTGTTGCGACGACGCCATCTACAGTGGCAATACAATTATATTTGTAAATGCCCCGCTTTTGCATCACTAATTCAGATTTTAAAACCAATTGGTCACCTGCAACCACCTGTTTTTTAAATCTAACTTTTTCCGCACCAGCAAACAGGAACAAAGAACCTTCACTTGGCACTTCGTTATTCATCACAAAACCCAGAATTCCAGAGATTTGTGCCAGCGCTTCAACAATCAGCACACCCGGCATAATTGGATAATTCGGAAAATGGCCTTGTAAAAACTCTTCATTAATTGAGACGTTTTTATAACCAACAATGCCATTATCGGTAATTTCGACAACGCGATCAACCAATAAGAATGGATAGCGATGGGGCAAATATTCACGAATCTTTTGAATATTCATTGGCAATTCAGGCTTCGTGAATGTAAGCAAATTCGACTCTGTCATCATAATTATTTACGCAACTTAAATGTTGATTCAATGGACTCAATCTGAGATTGCATATGATCTAGTCGTTTGATCACCTGGGTCAATGGCACATCTGCTAATTGTCTGAGGCGAACCACAGTACGTTTCCATTTCTGGTTTTCAAACAGACCAATCCCCGATGAATATTTTCCAGCTTCAGAAATATTATTTGTCACCATTGACATTCCGGTCAACGTCACATTATCGGCAATATTCAAGTGTCCAGAAATCGCAGAGGCACCACCAATGATACAGTTTTTGCCAATTGAAACACTTCCTGCAACGGCAGTTTTTGCAGCAATCGCGGTATGTGCACCAATTTTAACGTTATGCGCGATTTGCACAAGATTATCAATGATCACACCCTGTTGCAAAATCGTATCATCCAGTGCACCACGGTCTACGCTACAATTTGACCCAATACGTACATCATCCTCAATGCGTACAGAACCTAATTGCGCAATACGGTGCCATTTCCCTTGATAAGGCGCAAAACCAAACCCTTCGCTGCCAATCACGCTATTGGCATGAATACGCACCCGATTACCAATTTTTGCTGCGCCGGTGAGGGTCACATGTGAGTCAATAAAACAGTCCTGACCGATCTCGACATCATCATCGATCTGCACATGCGCCTGAACAATCGTATTCGCACCCACGACACAATGCTCACCAATCACCACATAATGACCAATATAAGCATCGTCCGCAATCACTGCCGACGGGTGAATTTGGGCAGTACTTTCAATGCCGCGCTGGCGATGTTTTTTCTCAAATACATGCGTCAGAATCGCAAAAGCCAGATAGGGATTTGCCACAACAATAAAGTTTTGATGTGAAGTTATCTGTTGTTTTAGTTCAGCCGTGACAATTAAAGCACCTGCCTGACTTTGATTGGCCTGCTCTACATATTTATCGGCATTTACAAATGCAAGATCTTGTGAGGTCGCTTGCTCAAGACTGGCCAAAGCGCTCAAACGCAAATCTGTCTGACCTATGCACTCGCCCTGAACCAGGCGAGCGAGATCAGCTAACTGAAGCTGTTGATGATTCATTGATTATTTAATTGCATTAACCTTTTGAATCATTTTATCAGTTAAATCATATTTAGCATCATAAGCAAGTGCTGAATTTTTATTTAAAACCACATCGAGGTTGTTTTCTCTACGCAATTGTTCAGCAATTTGCTTTACACGTCCATCAAATACAGTCCGGATCTGCTGAATCGAGCTTTGAACATTCGTCTGTACAGATTGTTGTAACTGATTTAATTCTTGAAGCTTAGTCTGATATTGCGCAGACATTTTCTGTTTTTCAGTCTCACTGAGCTTGGTATTGGATTGAGCACGTTGCTGCAAAGCTTCCAGCTCTTTGCTGAGTTGCTCAATCTTGGTGGTTTGTGGCTGAATTTTTTGCTGAAACGCCGTGTTTTGTTGTTTCA
This sequence comes from Acinetobacter sp. RG5, assembly GCF_031844265.1. GTDB lineage: Bacteria > Pseudomonadota > Gammaproteobacteria > Pseudomonadales > Moraxellaceae > Acinetobacter. The sequence continues at coordinate 68,973 of NZ_JAUZUV010000001.1, forward strand.
GATAAGTACTACCTTCAACCACACGCTCCAAGTCAATTATCCCCATACTGGCCGCTTGAGTTAAAGGTGCAACACTTGCCAAAGCCAGGCTCATTGCCATCATCATTTTTTTCATATTCTTACTCATTCAAAAAAATTTGCTCACAAAACCTGAAGGCTTTATGAGCAAAATTTAGTTTCTAGGTCAAACCGATTTTAGAAAGTACGTCCAATTTCGAACTGGATGTTTTTAGTATCATCACCATCTTTTTTATTCAACGGATAAGCATAGCTAAGTGATAATGGGCCAATCATGGTGATCCAGGTGAAACCAGCACCCACGCTATAACGCATATTATCTGCATCAAAACCGAAGTTATCTTTACAGTACTGCTTTCCATTTACTGAAGTGCCATTAACGAAAATATTTTCATTTGATACATCACACTGGGTATCAAACACTTGCGCACCTTCCGCAAAGATAACCGGACGAACCTGACGTGCCCAATCCCCTTTAAATGGTACCGGAAGTACTAGTTCGGTACCAAATTGAACCAGTGCATTACCACCCACTTCTTCAGGAGACGGATCAGTTTGGCTAATATCAGAGAAATATACACCCGGATATTTAGGCCCCAATGTACTGTTTTCATAACCACGAACTGAGCCAAAACCACCGGCATAGAAATTCTTGTAGAATGGTAGGTCATTACCATAACCCAACTTACCATAACCACGCAGAACAAAATCCTTGCCTAATGGGAAGAATGCCTGAGCATCATAAGTGACTTTTTGATACTCCACATCACTGCCTGGCAATGCAATTTCACCATTGATTCGATGTGACATACCATTTGTAGGGAACATTGGGCGGTTTAAAGTATTATATGACCAGCCTAAGTTCAGGTTATAGGTAAAAAACTCACCTTTAAATTCTTGACCATAGGTGGTTGTATTAACTGGATTACCATTTTCATCAACACAATTACCTGTCAGTGTCTCAATTTGAGCCGGGCAATATTCACCGCTTCGTGTCTCTTTACCACCATTGCGTTCTAGATAATCCGCAACATAAGTAGAAACATAAGGCCCAGTGGTTACATCCGTCTGATCAATATTCAGGCCTAGGCTAACACTTTGGTTTTCGTCAATTGGATAACCAAAGTTAATCCCACCACCAAAACTGTCCGTTACATAGTTGTTGACGTTATAGTCATCATCCAGCTTGGTTTTACGGTAGTACATGTTATAGCCGCGACGCACACCATCAATGGTGAAGTACGGGTCCATCACACTCAAGTTATAGTAATCTTGCGTTTCAGAACGCGACAAATCGATTGAAACACTATTACCTGTACCCAGGAAGTTAGTCTGGCTTAAACCTGCCTGGAAAGTTACACCACCGCTTTGCGAGAAACCAACTGCAAGAGTACTGGTCCCTGAATGCTGCTCTTCAACGGCAACATTCAAGTCCACCTGATCTGGTGCACCCGGAATACGTGCAGGTTTGATATCGACAGTTTTAAAGAACCCGGTACGCTCCAGACGGACCTTAGACAGGTCAATCTTTTCATTACTAGCAAGTGCACCTTCCATTTGGCGCATTTCACGACGTAGTACTTCATCTGCAGTTTTCGTATTACCAGTGAAATTAATACGTCGCACCGTGACTTGCTGACCCGGATTAATATAATAATTTAGATCAACCAGTTTGGTTTCGTTGTTAATTTGAGGAACAATATTGACTTCTGCATAGTAATAACCTGCATTACCATACTTACGCTGCAATAACTGCTTAACCGCGTTGACTTTTTCCTGCGAATAAATTTCGCCTTCTTTGAAAATTTGTAAAGCCTGTAATTCTTCAGTCTTATAAAGTGCATCTCCTAAATATTTGGTTTGACCAAATTTAAATTGTTCGCCTTCATCCACAGAAACTTCGATGAAAACATTCTTTTTATCTTCACTCAAGTTCAGGCTGGAATTGGTAATATTAAAATTGATATAACCGCGATTCAGATACATGGCACGCAAAGCTTCTAGGCTCGCCGCCATCTTTTCACGTGCATAACGGTCATTACGCGAAATGACCGAACTCCAGCCACTTTCTTTTACGGCAAAGGCCTGCTTGATATCAGACTCTTTAAATACGGTATTCCCGATAATATTGATATCGAAAACTTTAGCCGCTTTACCTTCAATAAAATCAATCAGCAACTCAACACGGTTATTTGGTCGAGGCGTCGTGGTGACCGTAATATCGGCATCATAACGACCTTGCTGCATGTATTGCTGTTCAAGTTCAGTTTCAATAGTTTGCAGCGCTGATTTTTTCAGCACTTCGCCTTCAGCCAGACCCATTTTTTTCAGGCCTTCTTCAAGCGCTTCCTTAGGAATCAGCTTATTGCCTTTCAATTCGATTTTCGAAATAACCGGGCGTTCAACCACTTGGAAAACCAAAGTATTGCCTTGCTGCACGGCTTTAATGTCATCAAATAGGCCTGATGCATACATGCTACGAATTGCATTGGCAATGATTGGATCATTGACCCGATCACCACTGTTAATTGGCACTAGGCCATACACATTGTCAGGAGTTAAACGTACTAATCCATCAAATTTTATATCTTGTACAATGAATTCATCTGCTGCATATACTTGTTGTGCTACTGCCATTGCACTAACGAGTGCCAGAGGCATAAATAAATGTGTGTGCTGCATGCCAGTCTTTTCCGCTGTTAATTTATTCCATTTACGTTGTTATAAACGCATAAAATCATTAAATAATGCCAGAAGCATCATACTGCCGAGCAGTACCATACCAATTTTTAGTCCAACCAATTGTATTTGTTCGGAAACAGGTTTACCACGAATTAATTCAACAAAATAGTAAACCAGATGTCCGCCATCAAGCATTGGAATGGGTAGTAGATTTAATATTCCTAAACTTACACTCATTAGCGCCATAAAGGAAATAAAAGTTTCCCAGCCCATTTCTGCGCTTTGTCCTGCCACTTTGGCAATGGTAATTGGACCTGATAAATTATCCAGACCAATTAGACCGCGTACCATTTTGACAATCGAGTTTAGAATCATCGAAGATAAATGTGCTGTTTTATCAAATGCCATTACCAGTGCTTCGCCTGGCGAGTAATGAATGGTCTGTTTATATTCTGCAGGAATGTTCAGTTTACCCGGATCGCTTTGTACGCCCAGCATACCGGTCACATTGCCCATATTGTCACGTTTACCTTGCGGCATGACCTCAAACTGAACCACCTGATTTTCGCGTAGTACATCCATTTTGAGTAATTTTTCTGGAGATGCCTGTACCACCTGCACCACATCAAACCAGTCTTTCATCTGAACGCCGTCAATAGCCAGGATCTTGTCGCCTTCTTTCAAACCTTGACGGATGGCTGCACCATCTTCACTCAGCTTGCTGATCACTGCCGGAATTTCTGGCCGATAAGGCAAGAACCCCAGGCTTTCTAGCGGCGATTGACTTTGATCTTTTAAATAGTTTTGAATCGGCAACTGGAACAATTTGTTTTCACCAGCGCGATCTGCCTGAATAGAAACCACACCAGTTTCACCAACACGATCCACCAAGGCATAACTGAGCTTTTCCCAAGTTTCCACCTGAGTACCATCCACAGCTACAATTTTGTCACCCGGCTGCATTTGTACGGTGGCAGCAGGCGTATTTGGTAAAACTTTACCCACACGGGTATTGAGCTGTTCTTGTGCCGGTAAAAATAACACCCAGAATAGAAGAACTGCAAAAATCAAGTTGATCAATGGACCCGCTGCCACGATGGCAATCCGCTTCCACGGATGCTGACGATTAAAAGCTTTGGGTAAGTCTTCTTCAGCAACATTACCCTCACGTTCATCCAGCATCTTGACGTAGCCACCCAAAGGTAAGGCAGACAATTGATACTGAATTCCGGATTTTTTCGAGGTCCATTTTAATAATGTTGGCCCAAATCCAATGGAATAGACCAATACTTTAACGCCCAGTTTACGCGCCACAATATAGTGACCGAACTCGTGAATCGCAATTAAGGGACCGAGTAAGAGAATTGCTGCGGCAATCATAAACAAGGCATTCATATCTTAACTTCCTTTACTCACAACGTATTGCTGTGATAAACCTCGTGCCATTTGATCTGCTTGCAAGATAGCCTCCAGATCATGTGCAGGTTGATTGTCCATCTGATTTAGGACATGCTCAACTACCTGAGGAATTTGGGTAAATCTGATCTGTTGATTTAAAAATGCAGCAACTGCAATTTCATTGGCCGCATTTAAAATCGTAGGTGCAATTCCGCCACTCTGCATGGCCTGACGGGCCAGTTTTAATGCAGGGAAACGGAGCATATCCGGTTCTTGAAAATTAAGTTGTGAATGCATAAACAGATCCAGTGGCACCACATGCGTACTAATACGCTCAGGCCATGCCAAAGCATGTGCAATAGGCGTGCCCATATCTGGATTACCCATTTGTGCCAAAGTCGAACCATCAACGTATTGAACCATGGAGTGAATAATACTCTGTGGATGCACAACAACTGTAACAAATTGTTCTTGAACTGCAAACAAATGGCAGGCTTCGATCAATTCTAAACCTTTATTCATCAAGGTAGCAGAATCGACTGAAATTTTTTGACCCATGGACCAGTTAGGATGCTTGCAAGCTTGGGCAGGTGTGACCTCTTCAAGTTGCTGCATGCTATGGTTCAGAAACGGCCCACCCGACGCGGTCAGCAGAATCTGGGATACACCCAGTTTGGGCTTGCCATGACGCTCTGCCTCAAAATAATGCTGTGGCAGACATTGGAAAATCGCGTTATGTTCAGAGTCAACGGGAAGCAGTAATGCCCCATGATCGCGCGCTGCCTGCATCATGATGTCACCCGACATCACCAAAGCTTCTTTATTGGCCAACAGTACGCGTTTACCCGCTTTCACAGCAGCCAATGTCGGCAATAATCCTGCAGCCCCAACGATTGCTGCCATCACAATATCAACATCAGCGTGTTCAGCCACAGCAATTAAACCGGCTTCATCTTGCAGAATTTCAATATTAGCCAAATGATGTTGCTGGAGTCGTTTTGAGAGTTCATCTACTTTTTCAGCCGGCACCACCGCCACTTTAGGACGGTATTGCCGGCAAATTTCAACCAGCTCCTCGATACGACTTTGCGCGGTCACAGCAAAAACCGAGTATGCTTCAGGATGTCGCTGCAAGATTTTTAAAGTACTTTGACCAATGGAACCTGTAGCACCCAGTATACAAACTGCTTGTGACATTTATAAATCTACACCAATAAGTTTTAAAACAGCCATACCTGCTGCAAAGATTGGAGCTGCAGCAAGCAAAGAATCAATACGATCCAGTACTCCGCCATGTCCTGGCAAAATTCGACCTGAATCCTTAATACCGGCACGACGTTTGATCATGGATTCAAACAGGTCACCCAGTACCGAACTAAATACTGTAACCACAGAGAGAATCAGGAATAAAATCAGTTCTGGCCAGGTCATATCCAGATAAAGTAAGGCAACTGCCGTTACAATCAGCATTGAAGTAACAATACCACCATACAGCCCTTCCACAGATTTATTAGGACTAACATTCGGCGCCAACTTTTTCTTGCCAAATTTACGACCCACAAAATACGCACCACTATCTGCGCCCCATACCAGTAAAAACAGGTACATCAGCCACCACGGTGAACTTTGCCAGACAGAGAAAATTGCAGTAACCGCAGCAGAGATCAGAACTACGCCGATTCCGTGCAGGCTGGCGTTGTACCAGCCATCATATTCAGGATAGGTTTTAACCCAGTAAATGCTGAGCAACCAAGTAATTATAGAAGCCACCCATAACAATAAGGCAACTTCGGCAAAATACAATGCCAAAGCTGAAAGTGCTGCAGTGAGCACTCCATATCCCCAAGCAACAGGTTTGATGACATATTTAAATTTTCGCGGCATGAGTTTGAACCACTCATAACCGGCCACCCCAGCAGCAAGAACCATCAATACAAACATTGGATAATGTGATTCGGTAGCAAACATACAGCTCAGTACAACTGCTACCAACACCAATGCGGTTATAATCCGCTCAAACATGTATTAATTCTCAAGTTTTTCCTGATGAATCTGTTCTGATGTTTTACCAAAACGACGTTCACGCCCGCCAAATACGGCAAGTGCATCATCAAGTTCTTCAACGGTAAATTCTGGCCATAGCGTCTCAGTGAAATACAGCTCTGCATAGGCTGCCTGCCACAACAGGAAATTCGACAGACGGAAGTCCCCACCCGTACGAATCAGCAGATCAACTGCAGGTAAATCACCAAGGCTGACATATTGACCAAATACATCAGTATTAATTGCATCAAGATCTAATTTATTTGTTAAAACATCGCTGGCAATTCGCTGTGCAGCTTGTGCCATATCCCACATACCACCATAACTGATTGCAATAGTGAGTGTCATACTATTGAAATTAGCAGTCCTTTCTTCGGCATGCAACATAAGCCCCTGTAATTCTGGGGACAAACGGCTGCGATCACCGATAAAGCGTAAGGCAATATTGAATTTTTCCATGCGGGGTAATTGTTCATGAATGGTGTCAACCAGCAATTTCATGAGCAATTCAACTTCAAACTGTGGACGATTCCAGTTTTCACTGGAAAAGGCAAATACAGTTAAAGCCTGGATATTTCTTTTTTTACAGTGTTCAACGATCGGATCCAGAACCGTTTTTCCTTCACGGTGTCCATCACCTTTCTGCATCTGATTTTTTTTGGCAAAACGATTGTTGCCATCCATAATGATGGCAACATGTTTCGGAAGACGGGAATTTTCTTCAGCAACGGTCATCGATGAATTAGACCTTCATCAATTCAGCTTCTTTCGCAGCCAAGCGCTTGTCAACTTCAGCAACAAATTTGTCAGTAATTTTCTGGATTTCGTCAGCAGCACGACGCTCTTCGTCTTCAGAAATTTCTTTTTCTTTTAACAAAGCTTTGATATCGCCCAATACATCACGGCGGATGTTACGGATCGCTACTTTGGCATTTTCTGCTTCATTACGCGCAACTTTTTGCATGTCACGACGCGTTTCTTCAGTTAACGCCGCCATCGGCACACGAATCGCATCTGCTGTAATTGGGTTCAGACCCAAGTCAGATTCACGAATCGCTTTATCAATTGCAGAAACCATTGAACGCTCGAAAGGCTGGATTAACAAAGTACGTGAATCTTCAACACCTACGTTTGCCACCTGGTTCAATGGAACGTCTGAACCATAGTAAGAAACCATCACGTTATTTAAAATTGATGGATGCGCACGACCGGTACGAACTTTTGCAAAACCATGCTCTAGAGATTCTAGAGTTTTGTTCATACGGTCTTCGCTGTCTTTTTTAAGATCGTTAATCATATGATCTTCCTTACTTAATTCTTGAAAAGAGGTTATTACTAAATTAGCGTGTAGTATAAAGTGCTTTGGTGCTCACGTCATTAATTGGTAACGTGAGTCCCTTCTTTTTCACCCATCACAACGGAAAGCAATGCGCCAGATTTATTCATATCGAATACTTGTAGCGGCACATTGTGATCACGACATAAACAGATTGCAGTTAAGTCCATCACACCCAGCTTTTCGTCCAGAACTTGGTCAAAAGTCAATGTGTCATATTTAACCGCATCATCATATTTGCTTGGATCTTTATTATATACGCCATCAACTTTGGTCGCTTTCAAGATCAAGTCTGATTCGATTTCAATACCACGTAAACAGGCAGCTGTATCTGTCGTAAAGAACGGATTACCTGTACCTGCCACGAATACACACACTTCACCCTGAGTCAGGTGACGGATCGCATCACGGCTTGAGTAAGACTCAACTACAGCACCAATTGGCAATGCAGACATTAAACGGGTTTTAATATTACGGCGCACCAAAGCGTCGCGAAGTGCTAAACCGTTCATGACTGTTGCCAGCATACCCATCTGGTCACCAGTTACGCGGCCAACCAGACCATCTTTTTGTAGCTGACTACCGCGATACAGGTTACCACCACCCACAACAATACCTACTTGTACGCCTAAACCCACGAGGTGCGCAATAGAAAGTGACATTTGATCGAGCACTTGTGCATCGATCCCCATGTCTTTATTGCCTGCCAGCGCTTCACCAGAAAGCTTTAACAGGATGCGACCAAAGCGTGGCTTTTTAGAATCCAACATCATCAAACTCCAAAGTATTCAATTTAAATTTTTTTAATTCAAAATCTTAAGCAGACTTGATTGAAATGAGTTTTGCATACAGATCGTATTCATCTGCATCAGTAATTTCGACTTCAAGTAAATCCCCCGCCTTGATGACGCTTTTATCGATATCTTCAACAAAAACATTACCATCAATTTCAGGTGCATCTGCATAAGAACGCGCAACCGCTACCGGGAATTCATCTTCCAGGTCATCTACCAGCACAGTCATGGTCTGACCGATACGTTTTTGGAGTTTGGCTGCCGAGATTTCTTGCTGAACCTGCATGAAACGCTCATAACGCTCTTGTTTAATTTCTTCAGGAACGTGATCTGGCAAATCATTTGCTGTCGCACCTTCAACTGGCGAATAGGTAAAACATCCCACACGATCCAGCTGGGCTTCTTTCAGCCAGTCCAGTAACATCTGGAAGTCTTCTTCAGTTTCACCCGGGAAGCCCACCACGAATGTTGAACGCAACACCAGATCAGGACATTTCTCGCGCCAGATTTTCAAACGCTCCAGTGTATTTTCACTGTGCGCAGGGCGCTTCATCAGTTTGAGAATTTTTGGACTCGCGTGCTGGAATGGAATATCCAGATAAGGCAGGATTTTACCTTGTGCCATCAGGTCAATCACAGCATCCACATGCGGATACGGGTAAACATAGTGCAAACGCACCCAGATTCCCAACTGACCTAATGCTTCACACATGTCATAGAATTTGGTTTTAACCGGCTGGCCATTCCAGAAATCCAGCTTGTATTTCGTGTCCAGGCCATAAGCAGAAGTATCCTGGGAGATGACGAGTACTTCTTTTACACCGGCACGTTTCAGCGCTGCAGCTTCATCAAGCACAGAACCGACTGGACGTGAAACCAGATCGCCACGCATGCTTGGAATAATACAGAAGGTACAACGATGGTTGCAGCCTTCAGATATTTTCAGATAAGCATAGTGTTTTGGCGTCAGGCGGATGCCTTGCTCTGGAACCAGATCAATAAATGGATTGTGTTTTGGCGGCTCAGGTACGTATTGATGAACCGCATCCATAACTTCTTTATATGCCGCTGCACCTGTCACTTTCAGGACATTGGGATGCATTTGGCGAATCTTGTCTTCGTCTTTACCTAGACAACCTGTTACGATCACGCGACCATTCGCGCTCATCGCCTCACCAATCGCATCTAGCGATTCTTGCACTGCGGATTCAATGAAACCACAGGTATTTACTACAACTAAATCAGCACCGTCATAATCCGAAGCGACGTCATAACCTTCAGTCTTTAACTGGGTTAAAATACGTTCAGAATCTACCAATGCCTTAGGACAACCTAAAGATACAAAACCGACTTTGGGGGACTTCATGAATTTTCGCTCTACTAGAATGCGCGTATTGTATGTCTTTTCGCATCATAAAAATAGTTGAAAACCTGACTCTTTGCATCATGCACTAAAATATTGCCATAAAATATTCAACATACCCACTCATGCACCAAAATGAATCATTTTAGATTTACAGCCTCAATTTAATCCGCTATATCTAAGATGAATTGTGTTGCTCTGTCACATTTCTGCATTTCATCGCAATAAATAATCTCTCGTCATAAAAGTTGGCGTGCATCTTGCATCAAATCAGAACTTAAAATTGATTAAATTGCTTTATGAAGATGCCATTGCGCCATTTTAATACAGGAACAAACCCGCGAATGGATCAAATTATTCCGATCGACTATCGTGCTTTAGTGGACAATATGACCACGTGTATTTTATTGATAGACCGCGATCTTAATATTTATTATCTGAATTCTGCCTGTGAAGCCTTATTTGATGTGAGCTTATTCCGCGCGAGCGGCACATCCGTACTCAATATTCTGCAAAACCCGACAGATGAGTTCAATACCGAAGAAGCCCTGAATAATACTTTAAGTACGGGACAACCTTATACACGCCGCGAAGCCACTATTCTGGTCAACTTTAAAGACATTCATGTTGACTACACTGTTTCTCAGCTAAATCTGGGCAAACCTTATCATCCGCTACTGCTCATCGAACTCAATCCTCGCGATCGCATGTTAAAAATCTCGCGTGAAGAAAATCTGCTGCAACAGCATCAGGTAGCGCGTCAGCTGATTCGCGGTGTTGCGCATGAAATCAAGAATCCCTTGGGTGGCATTCGCGGGGCGACTCAACTCCTGGCACGCAGTTTGAATGATCCACAATACAAAGAATTTACCGACATTATTATTAGCGAAGTGGATCGACTCAGAAATCTGGCCGATACCATGCTCGGTTCACGCCAGCTTCCGAGCTATGAACTGGTCAATGTGCATGAACCTCTGGAACGGGTGCGTTCACTGATTGCCAATCAGACCAAAAAGAAAATCAAGATTACCCGGGATTACGACCTGTCCTTACCGGAAGTTCTGGCAGACCGCGACCAATTGATTCAGGTCATTTTGAATATTTGCGCCAATGCCGTACAGGCCATGACCGAGAACAAGGAGTTCTTTGTCGAACATCAACCGGAACTGATTTTAAGAACCCGGATTCAGCGTCTCTTTACCATTAACGGGGTGATTCACCGCTCTGTAGTAAGGATTGATATTGAAGACAACGGTCCAGGTGTGCCGGAAGATATTATCGAATCGGTGTTTTATCCGCTGGTCACCAGTCGCGCAAAAGGTACCGGACTGGGCCTCAGTATTGCTCAAAATATTATTCATCAGCACAACGGCATGATCGAGTGTCAGTCCGTGGCTGGAAAAACCGTCTTTAGCTTATATTTACCTTGGGAGTCGAATCATGTCGCGAAATAAAATATGGGTGATTGATGACGATCGCGCCATGCGCTGGGTACTGGAAAAGACCTTTAAAGAGGAAGGTCTGGATGTGACCAGTTTTGAAGAAGCACAATCTGCACTAGACCAACTGAGTCTGGAGGCACCCGATGTGATTTTGACCGATATCCGCATGCCGGGTATTGATGGACTTACCTTCCTGGGCAAGGTTAAACACAGTTATCCTGACCTACCTGTCATTATTATGACGGCGCATTCAGACTTAGAATCGGCTGTTTCTAGCTATCAAACTGGTGCTTTTGAATATCTGCCTAAGCCTTTTGATATTGATGAAGCACTGGCGCTGGTAAATCGTGCAATTTTACATATCACCAAGCTACAGCAACAAGAATCAGCAAAAGCGGCTCCACCAATTCAATCTACCGAAATTATTGGTGAATCGCCTGCCATGCAGGAAGTGTTTCGTGCCATTGGCCGTTTATCACAATCGCATATTACCGTGTTGATTAATGGTGAGTCTGGTACAGGTAAAGAACTGGTAGCGCATGCCCTGCATCGTCATTCACCACGCAGCTCAAAACCTTTTATTGCCCTCAATATGGCGGCGATTCCAAAAGACCTGATCGAAACTGAACTTTTCGGCCATGAGAAAGGTGCATTTACCGGTGCTAATACCCAGCGCCAAGGTCGTTTTGAACAGGCAAATGGCGGTACGCTGTTTTTAGATGAAATTGGCGATATGCCATTTGAGACCCAGACCCGTTTATTGCGTGTCCTAGCCGATGGAGAGTTCTACCGAGTTGGCGGTCATATTCCGGTTAAGGTCGATGTGCGTATCGTGGCAGCGACACATCAGGATCTGGAAAAACTGGTTCATGAGGGTCGCTTCCGTGAAGACTTGTATCATCGACTGAATGTAATTCGTATTCATATTCCAAAACTGGCACATCGCAGTGAAGATATTCCGATGCTGGCGCAGCATTTTCTGGCGCGTGCCGGAAAGGAACTTGGGGTCAATCCAAAGATTTTGCGTCCTGAAACCCAGGAATATATGCAAAAATTGCCGTGGCAAGGTAACGTACGTCAACTTGAAAATACCTGTCGCTGGCTGACAGTAATGATCACAGGCCGTGAAGTCTATCCTGAAGACTTGCCACCTGAACTAAAACAGATTCCAATTCATCAGCAGGATCCGGGCGCGCCAATTCCAACGCTGAACCAGATCGCACCGCATCACTGGGATGAATTACTGGGTCAATGGGCGATGCAGAAACTCAAAAACGGTGAAATGAAACTTCTGGATGTTGCGACGCCGATGTTTGAACGCACCTTGATTAATGCAGCCTTGCAACAAACCCGTGGCCGTAAACGTCATGCCGCAGAACTTTTAGGTTGGGGTCGTAATACTTTAACGCGCAAGCTTAAAGAACTGGGCATGGATACTACGGATGATGAAATCGAAGAAGAAATAGAAAGTTAATCTTTCCATATAAAAAAGCGCCGATTGGCGCTTTTTTATTGATGATGATTTATGCAGTAAAACCCACATAGCGGAAATACCCATCTATGCCCAGATCAGACTTATATATCAGATAATTTGAATAAGTCGCTTGGGTGATTTCATCCAGCATATTCACCTGATCATCATTGGCATGCAGATCATCTACAGAACGCGGCATGCTGTGCTCGAATTCATCCGTCATATATTCAAAGCCAATATCCATGGCAATAAACAGGGTATGTTCACAAGGTTGCACATACTGCTCTTCTGCCCAATCAATCACGTTGTGCTGACAATGTGGACAGGCAATATTATCAGTGGCCTGAATCGAGAGTGGAATAAGTTGATAAGCCATATAAAAATCAATCTGTTTGCTATTCGTATATTTTAGCAAATTTTATGGACTGACTTTATTCAATTAAAAGTCTCGACGATAAAAAAGGGAATTTTCAGATTCCCTTTTTGTATTGATAGATCTCAATGATTAATTACTTATGAGCAGCCTTATAACGTGATAGTGCAGTGACGGCTACTGCCGATACGACCACTGCTGGTAAACTTGCCACAAGAATACCTGTGGTGCCCAAACCTAATGCCAGAATTTTTCCAGTTAATAATGGTCCAGTCATCGCCCCTAAACGCCCTAAAGAGATCGCACTGCCCACGCCTGTCACTTTGCCTGCGCCTGAGTAAAAAATCGGTGAGATCCCATATAGAATAGATTGACCACCCGTAGAGAAAATGCCACCCATGACTCCCGCCAAAATTAATAACGGAATAGAAGTTGTGGTGAATAACAATACCAAGGCAACAAACAAGCCACTATAAATGATAATCGCCATTTGCCAGAGCTTTAAACGGTCCAGTAAATAACCCAGGCTTAGGGTTCCAATGACAGCGCCCACCTGGAACACCAACATCACCAAAAATGCCTGCTGTTTCTGCAAACCTTGTTCCATAAGTAAATTTGGCAACCAGCTAATCAAAATATAATTGATCATCAAGGTAAAAAAGAAGCCAACCCAAAGAGGCACTGTATTTTTATACTGTCGCTGCTTGAACAACACCTCAGCCATTCCCGGCACAGCTTCGCCAGAAACCGGTACTTCCGCATTCACTTTAGGCTTATCTTTAAGAATAAATGCCATCAATGGAATCAGTGCTAAAGGCGTTAATCCCCCAATCAGGAATAAGGTTTGCCATTGAATATCCGGAAGTAGCATAGCCAGACCGGCAACAAAGATCGCCCCTACCGGTAAACCACAATACATCAGACTATTTAGCTTGCCACGGTTGGCTTCGGTTGCTTCATCACCGACGACTGAAATCATGGTTGGCATTGCCGCACCCAAACCCAGACCGGTAAAGAAACGCGCTGCATATAAAACTTCGACGCTTGGTGCAATTGCAGTCAGCGACATGAACAGACCAAAAATAGTCACAGAAAGCATTAGGACTTTCTTTTGTCCCAAATAGTCCGCAATACGTCCGCCAAAGAATGCGCCAAATAGCATTCCAAAGACACCCAGACTAAATACATAGCCCATTTGGATTTGATCTAAACTAAAGCTTGCCGCAATTCCTTTCGCTGCAATCCCGGGAGCTTGAAGGTCAAAACCTTCAAAAAATGCGACCCAAAAACATAAGAATATGGTTAATATTTTTTGGGCTTTTCCGCTATATGGCTGCGCCATGACTGATCTCCATCAATAATTCACAAACCGTTTGATAGTGTGACGATCCGTTGCATTATTCTTAACCTAATCTTGATAGAGAAATAGCACGACAATAGTCGGGTTTAAGCACATCAACATGTGTAAATACCCTCCAAATTAGACCTAAAAGATTGTATTTATAGACTTAACACATCTTAATAATATTTATTATATATATTTATCAAACACTTAATTTAATTGTAGTTATTTTTAATTCAACGATAGTCAAAACTTATACAAAACTACGAGCCGATAAAAAGCCCGCTTAACGCGGGCTTTTTTAGCGCAAAATCTTAAGCAGATTTCTTTGCTTGTGCATTCTTACGAATTGTAATCATCACCAGTTGAACTGCTGCAGGGGTTACACCTGGAATACGACTGGCTTGCGCCAATGTTTCAGGACGAACATCTTTCAGTTTCAGGGTAATTTCACGGGACAGACCTGACACGATGTCATAATCGAAATCCGCAGGAATACGGGTTTCTTCAAGACGTTTCATTTGTGCGACGTCTTCATGCTGACGATTAATATAACCCGCATATTTCACTGCAATTTCAATTTGCTCACCGACAAATGGTGATACTTCAGAATTGGTTAACTCTGCAATTTGAGCAAATGAAATGTTTGGACGTTTCAACAAATCAATCGCCGAACATTCTTTAGACAGGTCTGAACCGGTCATCTCAACGAATTTCTTACCCATTGGGTTATTTGGTGCGGCCCACAAGTGTTGCAAACGGCCTGTTTCTTTTTCCACTGCTTCCATTTTCTCACAGTATACTGCCCAACGCGCGTCATCCACCAGACCCATTTCACGACCAATGGCTGTTAAACGCTGATCTGCGTTATCTTCACGCAGCATCAAACGGTATTCGGCACGTGAGGTGAACATACGGTATGGTTCTTTGGTACCTAATGTGATCAGGTCATCGACCAGAACACCCATGTATGCTTCATCACGTTTTGGCGTCCATTGCTCCTGATCCCAAGCACGGCGTGCAGCGTTCAAGCCTGCAAGCAAACCCTGCGCACCCGCTTCTTCATAACCGGTTGTGCCGTTGATTTGACCGGCGAAATACAAGTTATTAATTGCTTTGGTTTCAAGGGTAAATTTCAACGCTTGTGGGTTGAAATAATCGTATTCAATGGCATAGCCCGGACGAAGAATGTGCGCATTTTCCATACCACGGATCGAGCGAACCAGTTCAAACTGAACGTCGAACGGTAAAGAAGTCGAAATACCATTTGGATAAAGCTCATGTGTATCCAGGCCTTCAGGCTCCAGAAAGACTTGGTGAGAATCTTTATCGGCAAAACGGTGAATTTTATCTTCAATCGATGGGCAGTAACGTGGACCCACACCTTCGATCACACCAGTGTACATTGGTGAACGGTCTAAACCGCCACGAATGATTTCATGTGTGCGTTCATTAGTATGCGTGATATAGCAATTTACCTGCTCAGGATGCATTGATGCATCGCCCATGAATGACATGGTTGGAGACGGGAAATCACCCGGCTGTGGCGTCATCACAGAGAAATCGACTGAACGTGCATCAATACGCGGTGGTGTACCTGTTTTTAAACGACCCACTGGAAGTTGAAGTTCACGCAAACGATGTGCAAGTGAAATAGATGGCGGATCACCAGCACGACCACCGCTAGATTTCTCCAGACCAACGTGGATGACACCACCTAAGAATGTACCCGCTGTCAGCACCACAGTTTTCGCATCAAAACGGATACCCATTTGGGTAACCACACCTTTAACGGTATCGCCTTCAACAATCAGGTCATCTGCGGCTTGCTGAAAAATATCAAGGTTTGCTTGGTTTTCTAATGTTTCGCGAATAGCCGCTTTATAACGTACACGGTCCGCCTGCGCACGTGTTGCACGTACTGCAGCACCTTTACGCGAGTTCAAAATACGGAATTGAATACCGCCTTTATCGGCAGCCAGTGCCATCGCACCGCCCAAGGCATCAATTTCACGCACCAAATGCGATTTACCAATACCACCGATGGCCGGGTTACAGCTCATCTGCCCTAAAGTCTCAATGTTATGAGTTAAGAGTAAAGTCTGTCGACCCATACGCGCTGCAGCCAGAGCCGCTTCCGTACCGGCGTGACCGCCACCGATAACAATGACATCGTATACTTTAGGATAATGCATAGTGGTAATTGAGAGATAAAAAAGAATAGCTGAGCATTATAGCAAATTTCACTCTAAAGTAGACAGATTCAGTTGAATTTATCCTGAGATAAATCGCACTTAACTCGCATAACAATAAAGCACTGTAATTTAACTTTGCAGAGGAACTATATAAATTAAACATATAAGCTGAGAAATTTACTCGATTTGCATTGTTTAATCTCGCGCATTTTTTAATCTATATGTTGGTTACATTACAAACAAAGGTATAAAAGATGAATAAGAATATTTTCCTCTCAACCGTTCTATGTGGTTTATGTTTTGCGCCATTTGCTGCATCAGCGAATGATAAGGTCGAAACCATTTATAATGCACAAAAGTACCAACAGGTTTGTAAAGGCAAATCCCAAGGTGCACAAGTCAGTTTTGCCTATCGCGGCATTATCTGGAATGGTACCTGTGAGCCGCAGTTTTTCGCTTCATCCAAAAATGCTTCAATCAAAGGCGATGAAGCCGAACTCATGAGTACCTGTAGCGGCAACAGTGGTGCGACTACTGCCACCATCAATGGTGCCGAAGTCAAAGGTAAATGTGCATTAGGCTTTATGCCACCACGCCCTCAGGGACAATCTCAGATGCAAAGCCAACCGATGCAGCCACATATGCAAAACCAGCCTATGCAGCATCAGATGAACCAGCCAGCACAGCCTGATTCACCAATGCAAGGCCAGCCCGGTATGTAGCCGATATATATCTAAATAGTTTAGATTTCAAGTAAAAGCTTTGACGGGCAAAGTGACTGCATTTTGCCCGTTTTTTATTGCTTATTTATTCATCTAGGCTAAACTCGAAATATACCTATAAATGTATAATAAAAAGGCAATTTCATGGATTCGGGGTTTTTTAGTGTTTTTTTGCCAATTACATTGGCAATCATGATGATGGGGCTGGGGCTAGAACTCACCATCAAAGATTTCCTGCGCTTAAGTCGCTATCCTAAAGTCATTTTTATTACTTTATTTGCGCAGTTAGTCCTATTACCCAGCATTGCTTTTTTTATTTGTCTGATTTTGGACTTGCCCGCTTTGCTTGCTGTAGGTCTGATGCTGCTGGCCGCCTCGCCCGGTGGTCCAACCGCAAACCTGTTTAGTTACATATATAAAGGTGATGTAGCACTAAATATTACTCTAACCGCCATTAATACCATCATCTCTATTTTTACCTTGCCCTTTATTGTCAATCTGTCCTTACACTACTTTATGAGTCATGACTCAAACGTGACTTTTCCAGTTGAAAAGATTGTACAAGTGTTTTTAATTACCTTGATTCCCGTGATCATGGGTATGCTGCTTCGAGCCAAATTTCCAAACCTGTCGATTACTGTCAGCAGGCCCATGCGCTTACTCTCTATCGGTTTTCTAACCATCCTATTCATATTCGCCATTTTCAGAGAACGTTCGAATTTGGTCGAATACTTTGCCAATATTGGTACAGCAACTGCGATTTTATGTTTTTCCAGCCTGTTTATTGGCTATTGCATTCCTTTACTCATGGGCATTCCAGAGAAAATGGCACGCGCCTGTACCTTTGAAATTGGCATTCATAACACTGCCATTGCGCTGACTATTGCGATTTCGGTTCTGAATAATGTCACGATGGCCATTCCAGCAGGCATTTATACAATTTTCATGTACAGTTTCGCCACCATTTTCGGTGTGCTGATTAGCCGCCAACAAGTGGTGTATAGCAATAAAAGTCGTTTATCAGATTTGTAATTTATTTGGCTGATTCTGCTATAAGGCTGTATGCTTTTCCAAAGAAAATCAGAAGTATTAAAACAATTTTCGACAAGGAGCATACAGATGGATTCTGGCCTTATAACGATATTACTGCCGCTGGCACTTGCAATCATCATGATGGGGCTTGGCCTTGAACTGACGCCTCGGGACTTTAGCCGTGTCACTCGCCACCCCAAAGCCGTATTTATAGCATTGTTCTGCCAACTGGTTGTTCTGGTTGGCATTGCCTTTTTGCTTTGCAAACTATTCGCTTTAACCCCCTTGCTCTCGGTCGGGTTGATGCTCCTGGCGGCTTCGCCCGGGGGTGCAACGGCCAACCTGTTTAGCTATCTGTTTAAAGGTGACTTAGCCCTCAATATCACTTTGACTGCTATCAACTCAGTCATCGCAGCAATTACCTTACCTTTAATTATTAATTTTTCGATCATGCATTTTATGCAGGATAGCCAGCAAGTTGGCCTGCAATTCGGCAAGATTCTGCAAGTCTTTGCGATCATCCTGATTCCGGTGGGAATTGGCATGCTGATTCGGCGCTATGCACCAAGCGTGACAGCAAAACTGAATCGGCCGTTGCGGATTTTTTCCATTGGCTTTTTGGTGCTGATTATTATTGCCACACTTATTAAAGAACGCACAAATATCGGCGAATACCTGACCCAGGTTGGCCTGGCGACTGCCTTATTCTGCATCCTGAGCCTGAGTATTGGTTATCTGATTCCACGACTACTGAACATTAATAGCGCTCAAGCCCGTGCCAGTGCATTTGAAATTGGCATTCATAACAGCACCCTCGCCATGACTATTGCCCTGACCGTGATTGGCAGTGCTGCTGTGGCGATCCCAGCCGCGGTTTATTCTATCTTTATGTATATCTTTGCTGCAATTTTTGGCAGTCTATTGAATCGGCTTGCACCACTCCCGGCGCAAACACCTTTAACGAATCTGGATTAGATAAGCTCTGGAACTGTTCAAAGGATGCCTCAGGCATCCTTTTTATTTTGGGAATGGATCAAGAAGATAGCAGCGTTGAGTCTGAACTTCCGTTACAATAGCTTTTTGAAAAATGTATAAAGGTTATTTCTGTGAAGTGGTTACAAATTCATATTATGGTTGAACAGGCTCAGGTTGATTTTACTGAGACATTACTCAGCTCGCTAGGCGCAGTGAGTGTGACTTTGGATGATGCTGAAAACCAGGATTTGCTGGAACCACTTCCAGGTGAAACGCCACTCTGGAATAAAGTGATTGTGACCGGTATTTATGCGCAGGAAGAAGGCGAAGAAATCGATGTTGCCGCACTAGAAACCTTTATTCGTGCACAAATGCCAGATGCTCCGATCCGTCATGAGTTGATTGAAGATCAGGCTTGGGAACGTACTTGGATGGATGCCTATGAGCCCATTCAGATTGCTGATAAATACTGGATCGTACCGGAGTGGATGGAAGCACCTGATGCCGAGGCGGTGAACATCAAGCTTGATCCAGGTCTGGCTTTCGGAACAGGCAACCACGCTTCAACTTTCCTGTGCTTACAATGGCTCGGAAAGATTGATGTGAAAGATAAAATTGTCATCGATTATGGCTGTGGCTCAGGCATTCTCGCGGTAGCTGCACTTCTCTTAGGTGCGAAAAAAGCATATGCCACTGATATCGATCCACAAGCTGTACTGGCGACTCAGCAAAATGCTGAACTGAATGGCGTACTGGACAAGCTTTATGTCGGACTGCCAGAAGAATTTAGAGATGAGCTCGGCAATACCAAAGCTGACGTCTTTGTTGCCAATATTCTGGCAGCACCACTGATGATGCTGGCTCCTGAGTTCGCAACTTTAATTAAATCTGAGGGACAGTTCGCACTTGCCGGAGTAATTGAAGAGCAAGTTGCTGATGTTACTAGCATTTACTCAAATTATTTTGATATATTAGAAGTAGAAAAACGAGATGAGCACTGGTGCCGTATCTCGGGTAAACGCCATAAGAATGAATGAGCCTATAAATAATCCATGAGTGACAAAAGAACCCATTGCCCTACCTGTTCCACCACCTATAAAGTCACAGTTGCTCAACTCACCGTTGCGCAGGGTATGGTTTGCTGTCCCAAATGTACCACCTCATTTAATGCCTTATCGCATTTGGTGACCGAAACCCGGAATTCGGTCACCGCCTCAATGTCTCACGCTCAGTCGAGCTCCAGCGAATTCAGCAAAACTGATGCTCAAAATAGACCAGGTGTTTATCACACGGATCAGCAGCATCGTCATAGCCTGCTACAGATTTTTGACCAAAAAGTTGAACATTCCAATATTGATCTGGAAACCTATTTAAATAACTTGAATTATTTCAGTACCGAACCGATTTCAGTCCTACCGAGCATGAACTGGGAAGATCAGGCAGAAAAGCAGGCTAAGCGCGGGCCAATGTACTATATAGGCTGGAGTTTACTCAATCTGTCGCTGTTTAGCCTGCTGCTGTTTCAATTTTTTTGGTTCAATCCGCAATACATCAAAAACAGTCACGTCATGAGTCTGGCCTTTAACAGTGCTTGTGAAGTGTTTAATTGTTCCAATCTGGAAAAATACTACACACTAATTCAGGTTAATAAAGTCAAAATCAAGGCAACCGGTAATAATGAAGCTGAGTTTAGCGGTGAGCTGATTAATTTTCATGACCGTAGTCTGGCTTTACCAATTTTAAGAATCAATCTGGAACATCGCGGTGAAGTGATTGCAACTTATAACCTGTCCTCCGAAGAGTACTTGATTGAAAGTTTAGTCAATATTCAGCGCATTCCGAAAAACAGCCCGTTTAAATTCAAATTTAAGCTTCCAGTCGATCGCAAAAGCTTTGATCGCTATACTTTGGAAATAATTCGCCCCTAATCTACTGAGAAAGCATTAAAAAATTAAAAAAAGTTAAAAAAAATGCAGTTTTCTTGCTCACTTTTGCTTAGACAATGGTATGATACGCGCCACGAAAGCTATGTGCTGCAACTCCTCGCGACTTTTTCACAACAAATACAGTCTTGCCTAATGCGCTATAAAATTTATTGCGTATCGTGCAGATTTTTTTGTTTTGATTTTGGTCAGTAACAAAACTTTAACTATTGTTACGCTTATTTTTCGACCAAATCGCAGAGATGTGTCAAGCTACAGGCTCAATGTAATGACTAAGTTTTAGAACTTCCGTTTTAGGATCTAAAATGGAGTTCATTTCAATTTCTAGACCACTTTTATATATCACTTTACCCAAGTGATATTTGTTTTTCGGATTAATTCGCATGAATAGCAAATCTCCTATTTTTACTGCACAATCTGATGTTGCTTTACGTATCCACGTAGATCGCGCAGTTCGCCACTATTTTGCACAACTGCAGGGCGAGCAACCATCTCAGGTATACGACATGGTGCTAGCAGAAATGGAGAAACCTCTTCTATCTGTAGTTCTAGAATATACACGTGGTAACCAAACACGTGCTGCCGAGATCCTCGGACTCAACCGTGGTACTTTACGTAAAAAGTTAAAAGCTCACGGTTTAATGAGTGAATAAATGATAAAATGCTTGCGGCTTCCGCAGGCATTTTTTTTAACCTGTAAATTGCTGATTTTGTTTTATTCTGTTCCTTGAAAACTGTGACGAAGATCATGACTATTAAACGCGCTTTAATCTCTGTGTCTGACAAGACTGGTATTGTTGAATTTGCACAAGAACTTGCTGCTCTAGGGGTAGAAATTTTATCTACAGGTGGTACCTACAAATTGTTGAAAGACAATAATGTGGCTGTAGTTGAAGTTTCGGAGCATACAGGTTTTCCAGAGATGATGGACGGCCGTGTAAAAACACTACATCCAAAAATTCATGGGGGTATCCTGGCTCGTCGTGGTCTAGACGAAGCTGTGATGGCTGAACACAACATTGATGCTATTGATTTAGTCGTTGTAAACCTTTATCCATTTGCTGCAACGGTAGCCAAACCAAACTGTTCACTTGCTGATGCTATCGAAAACATCGACATCGGTGGTCCTACCATGGTTCGTGCTGCAGCAAAAAACCATGCATCTGTAGGTATCATCGTAAATGCTTCTGACTATGCAACTGTCGTTGCCGAGCTTAAAGCTGAGGGTGCTTTATCTCATGCAACTCGTTTTGACCTAGCAGTAAAAGCATTTGAACATACTGCTCAATATGACGGCATGATCGCATCTTACTTAGGCGCTCGCGTAGGTAAAGAAGAAGGTCAGGCAGACAAATTTGCACGTACTTTCAATACTCAATTGAACAAAGTTCAAGACCTTCGTTACGGTGAAAACCCGCATCAAGCTGCTGCATTCTATGTAGAAGACACAGCGACTGAAGCTTCTGTTTCAACAGCGAAACAGCTTCAAGGTAAAGAACTCTCTTATAACAACATCGCAGATACTGATGCAGCACTTGAATGTGTGAAATCATTTGCGAAGCCTGCTTGTGTGATCGTTAAACACGCTAACCCATGTGGCGTTGCAGTATCTTTAGACGGTATTCAAGCAGCTTATGATCTTGCGTATGCAACAGATCCTGAATCTGCTTTCGGTGGCATCATTGCATTCAACCGTGAATTAGACGTTGCAACTGCACAAGCGATTGTAGATCGTCAATTCGTTGAAGTGATCATTGCACCGAGCGTTGCTGAAGGCGTTCTTGAAGTAACAGGCGCGAAGAAAAACGTACGCGTACTTGTATGTGGCGAACTTCCAGCAATCGATGCGCGTCAATCGCAACTTGACTACAAACGCGTAAACGGTGGTTTGTTAGTTCAAGATCAAGACTTGGGCATGATCACTAAAGATGATCTTAAAGTAGTCACCAAACGTGCGCCGACTGAACAAGAAATCGATGACATGATCTTCGCTTGGAAAGTAGCGAAATACGTAAAATCTAACGCGATTGTGTATGCTAAAAACCGTCAAACCATTGGTGTTGGCGCAGGTCAAATGAGCCGTGTTAACTCTGCTCGTATTGCTGCAATTAAAGCTGAACATGCTGGCTTGGTGGTTGAGGGTGCTGTCATGGCGTCTGACGCATTCTTCCCATTCCGTGATGGTATTGATAACGCTGCGAAAGCGGGTATCAAATGCATTATCCAACCGGGTGGTTCTATGCGTGATGAAGAAACGATTGCTGCGGCTGACGAAGCTGGTATTGCAATGGTGTTCACTGGTATGCGTCACTTCCGTCACTAATTAATTTTAAATCCTCCCTAGCCCTCCTTAATAAAGGAGGGTTTTCTATATCATAGTAGAGCGAAGGGAGTCCCCCTTTTATCAAAGGGGGATTTAGGGGGATTCTATTTCAGAAGGATTTTTTTTAATGAATATTTTAGTTTTGGGTAATGGTGGTCGTGAACATGCACTTGCATGGAAAATCGCGCAAGATGATAAAGTCGCAAAAGTATTTGTAGCACCGGGTAATGCAGGTACTGCAACAGAAAATAAATGCGAAAATGTTGCCTTAAATATTTTAGACAATGCTGCGATTATCGACTTTGCAAAAAGCAATGCGGTTGATTTAGTGGTTGTTGGTCCTGAAGCACCACTTGTAAATGGTGTTGTAGATGCATGCCGTGAAGCTGGCGTTAAAATTTGGGGTCCAACTCAATTTGCTGCGCAGCTTGAAGGCTCTAAAGCATTCGCTAAACACTTCCTTAAACGCCATAACATTCCAACGGCTTTCTATGACGTATTTACTGAAGTAGATGCTGCGAAAGCATTTGTTGAGAAAAATGGTGCGCCAATCGTGATCAAGGCTGATGGTCTTGCTGCAGGTAAAGGCGTAATCGTTGCCATGACCAATCAAGAAGCATTTGCAGCAATTGATGACATGCTTGCAGGCAACAAATTTGGCGATGCAGGTTCTCGCGTAGTGATCGAAGAATTCCTTGCTGGTGAAGAAGCATCATTCATTTGTATGATCGATGGCGACAACATCTTGCCAATGGCAACATCTCAAGACCATAAGCGTATTTTTGAAGGTGACCAAGGTCCAAACACTGGCGGTATGGGTGCTTACTCTCCTGCGCCTGTTGTGACTGCTGACGTATTTGAAAAAACCATGAATGAAGTGATGCGTCCTACCGTTGAAGGTATGAAAAAAGACGGGCATGTTTATACAGGTTTCTTATACGCTGGTTTGATGATTGACGAACAAGGTCAACCAAAAGTAATTGAGTTTAACTGTCGTTTTGGTGATCCTGAAACTCAGCCAATCATGATGCGTTTAAAATCATCTTTGGTGGATCTCGTTGAAGCTGGTATTGCAGGTAACTTACCTGCTGAAGCTGAATGGGATGAGCGCAAGACTGTTGGTATCGTTTTAGCGTCAAAAGGCTACCCAGAAACTTCAAGCAATGGTGATGTGATTTCAGGCTTAGACACTGAAATGACTGATGCGAAAGTGTTCCATGCAGGCACTAAAGCCAATGAAAATGGCGACATCGTAACTGCTGGCGGTCGTGTACTTTGTGTGACTGCACTCGGTAATACCATTGGTGAAGCGCAAGCAAAAGCGTTAGAGCTTTGTGAAAAAGTGACTTTCGACGGCGTTCAATATCGTAAAGATATTGGTTACCGCGCAGTTGCTCGTGAAAATTCTTAATTTCGGTTAAGTATCAAAAACCCCGATTCGTTCGGGGTTTTTTTATTTTTTATAATTTATTTTTTACAATGTAAGCTAGTAGCTCTTTACCTTTATCAGTAATTATCACTTTACTTGCTGTGCCCGTATTTGTTAGTTTCTGTTGTTGCATTAAATTATGGATGATTAATTTTGGTGCCAAATCATAGAATATAAAATAATCATAATCTGATGAATTCATTGAGTTGTTTGCACCAACTGTCAATTTATCTTTAAAACTTTTTATTGCTTTTAATACAGTAATCTCATCTGGGAAATTATTTTCTTCTGATTGTATTCTCTTTAAGCTAACCTTTTCTTGAGAAAATAACTCAATTAACCCCACAATTTCTTCTGATGTATTATTACTTGTTTTCTGTCTTTTTAATACGATATTCTCTTGGTTCAGTTTGCTAATTTCTTGTTGTAGCCCCATGATCTGATCTAAATACTCTTGAGGATTCTGTACAGAACCTGCTCTAATCCAACCGACCACCTGATTTTCTTTTTGTAGTTGCCCAATACTTTCATGTACTGCTAATTTGATATCTTTATTATCTTCAAAGAACGAACACATGTAAGATGTAACCTTAGTTTTAAAATCTTTAAATTTAGCTTGGTTCTCAAGTTCTAAAACAGCAGATCCATCCAATTTAATTTTTGCTTGAAGTGCATGATCTTGCATAACCACTGCAAATAAAGGTTTGTTTTGTTCTAATGCATAATTATATTCCAACTCAGTATAACTTAATCCTGATTCAGTCTCGATAGATCCATAACGACCACCTAATATCAGCATATAAATATCAGATTCATCAATCCATTTTTTAATAATTTCCCACTGACTTTTATTTGATGCTGTAAATAGCTCCATACCAGCAGGAATATGACCAGCTTTTAAAATTGCTTCCACAGCAGCTTGTCTTTCATTTATTAAATCTAGATATGTAGATGATATAAAAATTTGATATTTTTTCATAAGTACTTTGAATTAATTTAATTTTCTTCTATTTTAGTAATATTACATATTTTTACAACCAATGATTATTCAGTAAGCTTAGCTATTATGATGACTGATATCCAAACCCCTCGCCTCATCCTTCGCCAATGGCAAGATTCCGACACTGCCCCATTTATCCAAATGTGTGCAGATGACGAGGTCATGCGCTACTTCCCTAAAAAACTCGATGCGGCTGAGGCAACTGCTTTTCTTGAACGTATTCGTAATGCTATTGATACACGTGGTTGGGGACTCCTTGCCGTAGAACTCAAAGCTACAGGCGAATTCATCGGTTTTATTGGCTTACACGTGCATCCACCTGAGCTTAAAATTGCCGATGCCCCTGAAATTGGCTGGCGCTTGTTACCGCAATACTGGAACCAAGGCTATGCAACTGAAGGAGCCAAAGCGGTACTGAAATATGCCTTTAGAACCCTGCGCCTAGAGAAAGTCATTTCTTTTACTGCCTGCATCAACACACCATCAGAACGTGTCATGCAAAATATTGGCTTAGAAAAAGTGGGAGAGTTTGATCATCCACTTGTACCTGCCGATCATATCTTGTGTAGACACGTACTCTATGAAAAACAGCGTTCAGATTATCTGTATATTCCCTTCTGTTAAAACAAGCTTGTAGTATCATGACCTGAGAAGACCAAGATCAGATACTAAGCTTAGTTAATATAAAGGAAAGATTTATCTCGTTAATGATAGAATTTTCTTAATTTGCCAAAAATCAGATATTTTCTTTAATTTATCTATATGCATTTTTTATATTTCTATCTTACAAAATCTTATAAAGATCAGTATTTAGACATATCTATTAAAGCCATATTTTCAATATAAATAATATATTGTTTTAATTAATATTTTCTTTAAAAGATCTTTTTTATATTCGACTAAAGAGATAAGCAAGGCTTTTCTATCCAGTATATCGAATATAGATTTATTGCTATGATATCCACAACTTCAGAGCCCCTAAACCTTTCCATGTACTTATAAAATATCTATTTTCTCTCTCCAAAATAGATCAAGTACATCAGATTTGGGCTGCCTCTGACTTGATCAAGTTCATCAGAACTGTTGCTGCACGCTTGCATCTTCTGATCTCAAGCCCTCCTTAGCAATGATCAAGCCACCTACTTAGATCGTAATAAAACTCTTATTTAACACGATTTAAAAATGCTTATACTCTAGGCAAGAATAGAATTAGGACAATTTCATGAAAAAGTTACTTGGCGTTATCTTGAGTGCCTCTGTATTGACTTTAACTGGGTGTGGTAAACAGGAAGCGCCTGCCACTGATGCAGCGCAAACTAAAGATGCAAATGGTCTTCAAACTGTAACTATGGCTTCGACCGGTTCAGATGCAGACGTATGGCGTTATATCGCGACCCTGCCTGAAACCAAAGCAGCTGGCATCAAACTTGATGTGAAAAATTTCACTGACTATGTGTCAATGAACACGGCAGTAGCCAACAAAGAAATTGATGTGAATGCATTCCAGTCTTATGCCTATATGGTGGCTTATAACGATGCCAACACAGCCAAAATTGCGCCTCTATCTACCACTTATTTAGAGCCAATGGGCATTTACTCAAGCAAAGTAAAATCTTTGAATGAGTTTAAAACCGGTGCGACCATTGCCATTCCGAATGACGGCGCAAACGAATCACGTGCATTATTGCTTTTACAATCGGCAGGTCTGGTTAAGTTAAAAGCTGGTTTTGACAATGTCAAAGGCACAACGTCTGATGTGACCGAAAATGCAAAACAAATCGTGATTAAGCCGATTCAAATGGCGACTGCAGTACGCGTAAAAGACGAAGTGGATGCGATTGTGCTGGGCAATACCCTGGCAATGGAAGGTGGTTTAAACGTATTAAAAGATGCGATTTACTATGAGCCAATTGATCAAAGCACAAAAATGAACGTCAACGTATTAGCGGTTGCAGCAGACCGTCAAAACGATCCAGTCCTGCAAAAAGTAGGTGCGTTGTATCATACGCCAGCAGTAAAAGCATATGTTGATGAACATTTTGGTGGTACGAAAGTTGCGGTAAACAAACCGGTGACGTATTTAACTGAATCAAAATAGTACTATAATAGACTTTTAGAACAGGCAAGGACGATTTCTTGCCTGTTTTTTTATCCGTGATGCAGTTTTTGACACTATGATTGAATTTAAAGATATTTCAAAACAGTATGAGCTTAAGGGTCAAACCTTGCATGCCTTGAATCAGATTAATCTTCAGATTCCAACCGGCAGTATTTTTGGCATCATCGGTTATAGTGGTGCCGGTAAAAGCACCCTCATCCGTCTGATCAACCTGCTTGAGCGCCCAAGCTCAGGCCGGATTATCATTAACGGAACAGACTTTACCGCACTTGATGCCAAAGCATTGCGTCAAGAACGTGCCAGCATCGGGATGATTTTCCAGCATTTCAATTTAATGCAAACCAAAACCGTGGCAGCCAATATCGAAATGCCAATGAAACTCCTGGGCTGGAGCAAGGCAGAACGAGAAAAACGCCTCGAAGAATTATTAGACTTTATTGACCTGAAACATAAACGTCATGCATTTCCAGATGAATTGTCTGGCGGTCAAAAGCAGCGTGTCGGGATCGCTCGTGCCCTTGCCAATCATCCAAAAATTTTACTCTGTGATGAAGCGACTTCTGCACTGGACCCACAAACCACCAAATCTGTTCTACAGCTACTTAAAAAAATTAACGAAGAACAAGGCATCACCATTGTTATGGTTACCCATGAAATGGATGTGATTGAAACTGTATGTGATTATGTCGCCGTGATGGAAAAAGGTGACGTAATTGAGACCGGTAGTACCTTACAAATATTTAGTCAACCACAGCACCCGACCACCAAGAATTTCATTCAGACCGTATTACAGCAGCATTTACCAGTCAATATTCTGACCAATCTGGAAAACCAGAATCACAACAGTATTTATTGCCTGAAATTCCTCGGCAGTTCGGCTCAGGAAACCGTGATTCAAGCGGTGATTAAACAATTTAATATCAGTTTAAATATTCTATTTGCCAATATGACCGAAATTAATGGCACGGTGATTGGCCAGATGTTTATTCAGCTACTGGGTGATGCACAAGAAATTCAAGCAGCAATAAAATTCCTTGAACAACACGGCGTACAAGTCGATCAGGCGGGAGTACAGGCATGAGAGATTTGATTGTACAGTGGCTAACAACGATCACGGCGCCGTTCTGGAAAAGCTCCCTGTCGATAGATCAGTTTGTGACAGCGCTGCAAGAAACCTTTCATATGGTGTTCTTCGCGATGCTATTTGGCTGTATCTGGGGCTTTATTCAGGCGATTACCCTGTTGGTAACACGTCCGAATGGAATTCTGCCGAATCGTGTGATTTATCACGGTCTCAATCCGATTGTGAATGCGCTACGTTCGCTGCCGTTTATTATCCTGCTAATCGCAGTCATTCCACTGACCAAGTTAATTGTCGGCACATCGATTGGTACATGGGCAGCGATTGTTCCATTAACCATTTATGTCGGTCCATACATTGGTCGCCTGATTGAAACATCTTTACTCGAAGTGAATGAGGGTATTATCGAATCTGCCCAAGCCATGGGCGCGACGCCAATGCAAATTATCTTTAAGTTTATTCTGCCGGAAGCGCGTAGCTCACTGATTCTAAACTTGACTACTGCTACCATCAGTTTGATTGGTGCAACGGCAATGGCCGGTGCTGTCGGTGCGGGTGGTATTGGTGACTTAGCGATTTCTTATGGTTATCAGCGTTTTGATACCTCTGTAGTCATCATGACGGTGATTGTATTACTGATTCTAGTGCAGATTGTACAAAGCCTCGGTGACTGGTTATCCCGACTTCGTTAAGCTAGTTTTTATGTATGAATAAGGCCCTCTAAAAAGAGGGTTTTATTGTTTTTAATACTTACGATCCCTTTCTCATTATTTCAAAGTAAAGTCCTGCAACTATTTGATACGTGCCACGGCGACAGGAAGTCGCCCGTTGATTTGTGGCACATGGAAGTGCCATCAGATCAACAAAGGGGTTTTGTTACTTTTGTCCCGTCAAAAGTAAAAGAAAATATCTTCTAACAACTAACTAAATAATCAGCTTAAAAAATCAAATTCAAACTTGACCTAAAAGTTAGCCATTTCCCCTCAATTTCAAACTGAAACAATAAATCCCATGTTAAACTATTCAATGGTTTTAGCAGGGACTCATCTATGCACTTTGTTCATCTTGGTATTCATACAGAATTTTCGATTACTGAATCCATCGTACGGATACCTGACTTGGTCAAAGCTGCCGAAGAAGAACAGATGCCTGCCCTTGCGCTCACGGATCTTTCTAACCTGCATGCTGCCGTCAAGTTCTATGGCAAATGTCTGAGCAAAGGCATCAAGCCGATTCTGGGTTCTGAAATTCGCCTGAATGATGCCGAACATCGCATGACCTTATTGGCCATGACCAATACCGGCTGGCGTAATTTGACTGAATTAGTATCTGAAGGCTTTATCAGTGGCCAGCAATTGGATATTCCCTGCGTTCAAAAACAATGGATTTTAAATCAGCCTGAGGACATGATTGCCCTGCTCGGCATGCATTCCGATGTCGGCAAAATGCTGATGAGTTCAAATCCGCAAAAAGCGGAACCGCTACTAGAAGAATGGGTCGAAAAATTTGGTAATCGTGTTTATCTTGCCCTGACCCGTACCAATCGTCCGGATGAAGATAACTTTATTCTGGAAGCCGTTAAGCTGGCAAAAAAATACAATATCGGTGTGGTCGCACATAATGATGTGCATTTCATGACCCGTGAAGATTATGAAGCGCATGAAGCACGGGTATGTATTGCAGATGGTTATGTGCTTGGTGACAACCGCCGCCCTAAAACCTATTCACCTGAACAATATTTCAAATCTGCTGAAGAAATGACGGCGCTGTTCTCGGATATTCCATCTGCGATTGAGAACACCTATCACATTGCCAAACGCTGTAATGTGACGCTGCAACTGGGCAAATACTTCCTGCCTGATTATCCGATTCCTGAAGGTCATACCATTGATACCTTCTTTGCACACTTGTCCAAAGAAGGTCTGGAAGAACGCCTGAATTTCCTGTATCCGCCTGAACAACGTGATGAAGACTGGCCAGAAATCCGCAAGCCTTATGATGAGCGTATCGAATACGAGATTAACATCATTAACTCGATGGGATTCCCGGGCTACTTCCTGATCGTGATGGACTTCATTCAGTGGTCGAAAAGTAACGGCGTTCCGGTCGGTCCGGGCCGTGGTTCGGGTGCAGGTTCACTGGTCGCCTATAGCTTAAAAATTACCGATCTTGACCCGCTGCGTTATGAACTGCTGTTCGAACGTTTCCTGAACCCGGAACGTGTTTCGATGCCCGACTTCGACGTCGATTTCTGTATCGCAGGCCGTGACCGCGTGATTGACTATGTAGCACGTACCTATGGCCGTGATGCGGTCTCCCAGATTGCAACATTCGGCACTATGGCGGCCAAAGGTGCGATTCGTGATGTTGCCCGCGTTTTGGGTAAATCTTATGGCTTGGCGGATCGTATCTCGAAAATGATTCCGACCAAGCCTTTAGGTCTAAGCCTGCTTGAGTCACTAGAAGCTGAACCCCAGCTTAAAGATATCGTCACCAATCCATCCAATCCAGACCATGACGATGCAGCCGAAATCTGGGAAATGGCACTGAAACTGGAAGGTATTACCCGAAACACCGGTAAACACGCCGGTGGTGTGGTGATCTCGCCAACCAAAATTACCGATTTCTCTGCGGTCATGTGTGATGCCGATGGTACCGGACGCGTGGCACAGTTCGATAAAGACGATGTCGAATCTGCAGGTCTGGTGAAGTTTGACTTCTTGGGTTTGCGTAACCTGACGGTGATTGAAGATGCGGTTAAAAATATCAATAAACGCATCAAAGCGGATAAACCTTTAGATATTGCTTATATCCCGCTTGAAGATAAAGACGCATATCTGGTCTTTGCCAATGCCAACACCACCGCGGTATTCCAGTTTGAATCCGTGGGCATGAAGAAGATGCTGAAAGAGGCACGCCCGAGCAAGTTTGAAGAAATTATTGCCTTCGTATCGCTGTACCGTCCAGGCCCGATGGATCTGATTCCTGACTTTATCCACCGGATGCATGGTGGCGATTTTGAATATCTGCATCCCTTGCTTGAAGGCGTACTAGAACCCACCTACGGGATTATGGTGTATCAGGAACAGGTAATGCAGGCTGCACAGTATTGTGCCGGCTATACCCTCGGTGGCGCGGACTTGTTACGTCGGGCCATGGGTAAGAAAAAACCGGAAGAAATGGTCAAACAGCGCCAGATCTTTATTGAAGGTGCATCGAAAAAAGACATTGATGAAGCTACGGCCAACCATATCTTTGACTATATGGAAAAGTTTGCCGGCTATGGTTTTAACAAATCGCATGCGGCTGCCTATGCTTTGGTTGCCTACCAAACTGCATGGCTGAAAGCGCATTATCCGGCTGAATTCCTGTCGGCAGTATTGACCTCGGAGATGCAGAACACCGACAACGTGGTATTCCTGATTGATGACTGTCGCAAGAATAATCTGGAAGTTTTACCGCCGTCAGTGAATATGTCGCTGTATCAATTCCATGCTATCGATGAGCAAACCATTGTCTATGGTCTGGGTGCGATCAAAGGCGTCGGTGAAGCGGCGATGCAGTCAGTGATTGACTCGCGTGCGCAAGAAGGTTCATTCCGTGACTTGTTTGATTTCTGTCATCGTATTGACCTGAAAAAAATCAATAAGCGTACTCTGGAAGCACTGATTCGTTCAGGTGCATTGGATTGCTTAGGCATTGACCGCGCCGACCTGATGGCGCAACTGCCTGAAGCGGTTCAAGCTGCGGAACAGGCACGTTCCAATCGTGAAACCGGCATCATGGACCTGTTTGGCGAAGTGGAAGAAGTTCAGCGCAAGCCATCTAAGCCAGTCAAACCATGGGCAGATGAAGTTCGTCTGAAAGGTGAAAAAGATACACTTGGTCTGTATTTAACCGGTCACCCGATTGATGTGTATCGCAATGAACTGAAAGCCTTTGTGCCTAGTCAGATCAATGAGCTGACGCCAACACGCCGTGGTGTGACCACCGTGTTTGCAGGACTGGTGGTGGATATTGCCAATTTCCCGAACCGGATGATGATGACACTGGATGATGGTACGGCACGGATTGAAATTTCAGCCAATCACGAACGCTTCAACCGCTTTAAAGAGATTATCCAGCTCGATAAAGTGGTGGTGATTGAAGGCGAAATCTATGAGCGTGAAGGCTTTGACCGTCCGATGGGACGCCTCACCAAAGCATTCAGCCTGAATGAAATTCGCCAGAAACGTGCCAATAGCATCAAGATCACTCTCACAGCCGAGCATTTCAGCAAGAGCTTGAGCCGGGACTTGCAGCAGATTCTGACTCCTTATTGCAATGTTGATATGTCCGCACATATTCCGGTGATTCTGTATCTGGACTATCCGTATGCCACGACTGAACTGCATCTGGGTCTCAACTGGAAAGTCGCCCCACTGGATGAGCTCTTAGCCAAATTGCGTGACTATTTTGGTAAAGAAGCCTTGCATATTGAGTATCAGGTCAAGTCCAAAGCTGCCAAAGCTATGTCCTATGAACAGGCCAAGCCGGTGGATATTCCTCCGCCGCCTGTGGGCATGAGCATGGATGATGCACTGGAACTGTATCAGGCTGAATCCCAGCCGCAATATTCATAAATCCTGATCTTTAAAACACCTTAAAATTGGAATCCTCATGAGTCAAATTGACAATGCTGCTGTTTCAGCACATCTCTCCCATGTGCGTATTGTCATGGTCAATACCACTTTACCTGCCAATATCGGCAGTGCCCTACGTGCCATGAAAACCATGGGCTTGTCTAAGCTGGTTCTGGTGGCACCGAAAACCTATCCACATCCGGATATTGATGCGCTGGCCGCGGGTGCAACTGACCTGATCGAGCAGATCGAGATTGTAGAAACACTTGAAGATGCCATTAAAGACTGTCAGATTGTATTCGGTACTAGCGCACGCAGCCGTACCATTCCCTGGCCGCTGTTAGATGTGCGCCCTGCCGCTGAAAAAGCCATGACCGCCGTGGTACAAGATCAGCAGGAAGTCGCGATTCTATTTGGCCGCGAAGACCGTGGTCTGACCAATGAAGAACTGGCGATGGCCAATTATCATCTGACTATTCCTGTGAATACGGACTACGGCGTACTGAATGTAGCTCAGGCGATTCAGGTGATCTGCTATGAGATGCGCATGGCAACGATGAGTCAAATTGAACAACCACGTGATGCTAAAGCGACCATGCAAGTCATTGATGGCATTGAAATGGAATGGGATGAACCCTTGGTCAATCATGCGCAGATGGAACAGTTCTATCCACACTTGGAAAAAATGTTGGTAGAAATTGAATTTATGGATCCAAAAAATCCAAGATTATTGCCTTTACGCTTGCGTCGCCTCTTTGGACGTATACAATTAGATCGTATGGAATATCACTTACTTCGTGGTATTTTCAGCCGTGTTCAGGCATTGAACAACGGTACCTGGAAAAAATCTTCACACACATCATCACAGGACGAGGATCAAATCTAATGCTAAAACAGCTCAAAGAAGATATAAAAGCTGTCTTTGCGCGCGATCCTGCAGCACGCAATACCTTAGAAGTCTTAACCACTTATCCTGGCATTCATGCGCTGATCATGCATCGCATGGCACATGAGCTATGGAACAAAGACTGTAAAGGAACTGCGCGTGCGTTGTCTTCGTTTAGCCGCTTTGCCACCGGCATTGAAATTCATCCAGGCGCAAAAATCGGCCGCCGTTTCTTTATCGATCACGGTATGGGTGTAGTCATTGGCGAAACCGCTGAAATTGGCGATGACGTGACGCTTTATCACGGCGTGACTTTGGGTGGAACCACCTGGAATAAAGGTAAACGTCATCCAACGCTAGAAGATGGCGTGGTAGTCGGTGCTGGTGCCAAGATTCTTGGACCATTTACCGTAGGTAAAAATGCCAAAGTCGGTTCTAATGCGGTCGTCACCAAAGCGGTTCCTGAGAACGCCACAGCTGTGGGCAACCCGGCACGTTTTATCACCAAAGACAAACCCAAAGATGATGCTGAAGCGCGTCGTCGTGACTATGCAGAAAGTATCGGTTTCCAGCCCTATGCCGCAACTGAAGACCAGTCCGATCCGATTTTGGAAGGCATGCGGATTCTGCTGGATCGCATTCAGCAAAATGAAAAACGCATGAACAACTTGTGCAATCGTCTTTCTTTGTTAGATCCGACCTTTAACAAGCAGCAACAGGATGGCCAGCCTTTGAGTAAAAAAGAGTTGGAGATTCTGGAAGAAGCGCGCCGTGAATGTGAAGCGCAAACCAGCCAATCCAAAGCCTGAATATCACACTTCACTCTGTAACACGGGTTTACTTGCATGATCGTTATACTTTTCATAGACTGACGATCATGCAATTTTTGAATAGATGTTTTAAAAATAACAGAATGGATGACTATTATGACCTTTAAGCCCTTGGCACTTGCTTGCTTAGCATTCACAATTACTGCGTGTTCCACCACTCCTCAGAAATCTGCTGAGAAACCTGTGGATCAAGTGGTTTTTGTAGAGCCTGAACTGAGCCCACCATTTTATGCTTTAAATCCATTCAATTATAATGAACCGCCTGAATTTGAAGTGCATTTGAAAAAAGCTGCAGCGCAGCCTGTAACCAAGATGGTGGTGACGGATCCTAATGATCCATCCAAGCAACTGACCCTGGATGTGAATAAACTGATTATTCCAGTGGTAGATAGCAATACACGTGCAATGCGTTATGCAGCACTTGCCAATTCAAATGAAATCGATATCACCGAAATTGACGATTTCCTGCAAATGGTCGAAGGTAAGGCACGTCATTATCCACCACGTTTCAGCGATCGTCAGGAACGCCGTGGTTTTGAAGCCAAATTGCGTGAAGTCACCCGACAACTGGATACTTTAGCGGCCCGTCCAAATGCCTCTTTTGATGTGTTGATGCGTGCTTTTAAAGCCAGCGTGATGGCACGTAACCTGGATCTGGGTTCAGTTTATACCACCAATTCCCTGACCTATGCCCAGCGTATTCTCAAAATTAACCCGGATGATCCTGAAGTCAACTTCTGGTTTGGTTTTGGTCTGTCTGAAGGCGGTGGTCAACGTGAAGCCATCGCTTATCTGGACAAAGCCATGAAAGCTGGCGTTCAGGAGGCTTATCTTTCTGCAGCCAATAACTATATTGCATTGGAACAGAAAAAAAATGCCACTCAAACCTTGGCGAACTATAAGGTGAAATATCCGCAAGAAGCTGAAGTAGCAGACCGTCTGATTCAGGAAATTGAGAAAAATGGTCGCTGGAATGTTTGGCAAATTTTGCAAACATCAACACCCGCTCCGGCTACAGACCCAGCAACAGCACCGGTGACCCCATAATCAAGATTCGCTTCAATTTGATTACAAATAGACTGCTACGGCGGTCTATTTTTATGGGAAAAAATTAGTAAAATACAAAACATTATCCCGCTTTATAACTTGAATTCAGTGAAAAGTTTTATGCACGAAAAAATAAATAAAAGATTAATGCTGTGCACTTTACTCATCACCAGCGTACTCAGCGGCTGTCAGGTGGTGAGTGTTAAGGAACAGGCCATTAATGTCACGCTGAACAATGAGCGTGACAGCATCTTGACCCGCGACAAGCTCAGTGAAGCCAGTCTGAATGTGTTGTCCATGACAGGTCGTGAAGCCCAGATCTGTATTGATCAGCCCGAAGAATGTGTGGAAGATCTGAAAAGTATTCCCCAAATTTTAGATGAACAATTGCTTTCTACAGCAAGTGAATTATATCTAGCCAACTCCTTACAAAATGCCAAGTCTGCTGAATGTAACACCGGAATTTTAAACAAAACCCGATCACCGGAAAAACAGCAACAACACAAGCAGAACATCCAGAAATGTCTGGATCAGCAGCTCACTATGCTGGATAAAAGCATTCGTTATAGCTATGCCTATCTATTTAAAACCGAGCGTGCGCCGCAAGAGCGTATTTTTGATAACCGCCAGGTCCAGATTCGTGACTTTTATAACCTGGCAATTGCTCATCTGATTCAACGCTATGCTGAACGTTATGAAGCCAAACAGTCCGGCCAGCGCATTCAGGTCGGTGACAGTGTATACACCATTGATCTGGAAAATTTTCCGCAGCTGAAAAACCAGACCATTGAACAGCTGATGTCCACCTATAACATGAACTTTTCCGGCCTGCGTTCTATCACCCGGCGTGATGGTTTTGGTTCAGAATTTTTAGTGGTCTTACCTGAAGCACAGCAAACCGAGCAGGATAAAAAATATATTGTCGATCCGCTCAAGCACAACTATCCAAATGGTATCAATCCAAACATTCATTCAGCCCGCTATCTGGCGACCACCATTACCGCTGTACCCAAATCCGCGAATTCGACGGAACAGATTTTATCTACTTCA
Organism: Acinetobacter sp. RG5; assembly: GCF_031844265.1. Classification (GTDB taxonomy): domain Bacteria; phylum Pseudomonadota; class Gammaproteobacteria; order Pseudomonadales; family Moraxellaceae; genus Acinetobacter. The sequence goes on from NZ_JAUZUV010000001.1 coordinate 106,492, forward strand.
GAGTTTCACCTGAAACTGTATGATCCTTATAAGCATGAAAAGATTAAGGTGGCTTCGAAAGAATATGCGCTGGCCGCCAACTTTTCTGCACCTTACGGCTTATGGCTAGCCGAGAATAATCTGGGGCGTTTAGCCTATCTGACCCTGATTAATCGCGAAGACAGTCTGAGCATGCCGCACCTGTACATGCTGGAACCTTATAATCCGAACAAGAAAGTGCTGGTATTGATTCATGGCCTGGCCAGCAGTCCTGAAGCCTGGATTCGTCTGACCAACGATATTATGGGTGATCCGGTATTAAGGGAAAATTTCCAGGTCTGGCAGGTATTTTATTCTACTAATATGCCGATTCTGGAAAGCCGTTTTCAAATTAATGCTCTGGTTCAGCAAGGCTTTGCCCTGGTCGCGAACAATGCAACAGCCAAAAAAGATGCGGTACTGGTCGGACATAGTATGGGAGGCGTGATTGCCCGTTTAATGGTCAGTCAGGCCGATATTACTCAAGATGCATTCAAGCTGGTACAAAATACCCGCATTGCACAGTTTAAGGATAACCCGCTCTTTAAAGCACGCCTGCAAATGCAACCTATTCCAAATTTCACCCGGGCCATTTTCTTAGCAACTCCGCATCGTGGGACAGAATATGCCGACCGCTGGCATACCAAACTGGCCCGTAAAATTATCCGTATACCGGGTGCATTTTTGGGTGCCTTTGCCGATACCCTGCAAGGCCAGATTGGGTTAAACGAATTTGTCAAAGAACTGGGGCATGACCTGATTCAAAATGGTCCGAGTGATCTCAGTGAAAATTCAAAATTTACTGCATTAACTGAGGATATTCAGCCTTCTAAAAATATCAAATTTCATTCTATTATCGGCAATACCGTAGATACGCAAGATACCAAGCTCATGAGCGATGATATCGTTTCATACGAAAGTGCTTACTTGGAAGGTGCTGTATCTAGCAAAGTCATTAAGGGTGGCCACTCGATTCAGGAAACGCCTGAAGCCGTACTGGAATTACGCCGGATTCTCAGATTACATCTGACCGATCTTGGTCTTTATGATCCGGAATAAACTATCGTCTTGATTTAGACTCACCACCGCATGTTCGCATCCGGTGGTTTATTTTTTAAAATTGCAAATAATGCTGAATAAGAAGCCATAGCGACAGATCTGAGCGCTGACTTAAAGATTCATCTGGAATTTCATTTCTTTCTAAAAATTAAATTTGATAGACTTGCTGCAATACAGCTTTAAAGCTGAATTGAATCAGCAGATTCATTTCACATTTTCGATCTCCTGTGCTCAACCATGTTGGATTGGCCTGATTGAAAATGTGCTTTAAATTTTCCTGCATAGCCTATTGAGCAGTATTTGCATTTATCTCTTGTTGAAAGGATTTATTTTTAATGACCAGTTCAGAAATTATGGCTGATCTTTCTACCTTAACGCCCATGATGCAGCAATACATGTCAGTGAAAATGCAGCATCCGCATTCATTGATGTTTTATCGTATGGGTGATTTTTATGAACTGTTCTTTGAAGATGCACACAAGGCAGCCAAGATTTTAGGCATTACCCTGACCCATCGCGGTAAAGCCAATGGTCAGCCGATTCCTATGGCGGGCGTGCCTTATCATGCAGCCGAGGGCTATCTGGCACGTCTGGTCAGAAAAGGCGAAACCGTGGTGATCTGCGAGCAGATCGGCGAGGTTACTGGCAAAGGACCGGTTGAGCGTGGTGTGGTTCGAATTATTACGCCAGGTACCCTGACCGATGATGCCATGCTCGGTGCACATCAAAGCTCGAATCTGGTGGCTTTATGTATTCAACAGAATCAGATTGGCATTGCACTTCTCGATCTCAGCGCTGGCTTATTTAAAGTACAGCAGCAGGATTATGATCTTAACCAGCTCATGATTGAACTGGCACGTTTGATGCCAAGCGAAATTCTGCTGGATGAAAATATCGCTGATCCGACATTGACCGAACAACTCAAACAGCAACTGGATATCTCGGTCACCAAACGTCCAAATGTTGATTTCAACCTGAATAATGCACAAAAAACCTTATGTGACCAGTTTGCCGTCAGCACGCTTTCAGGTTTCGGAATTGATCATTTACCTTTGGCTAAAGCAGCCGCAGCGGCACTGATTCACTACGCCAAAGAAACCCAGAAAACTGCGTTACCGCATATCCGCACGATTCAGCTAGAACAGAGTTCAGATTTTATTGCTTTGGATCCGGTGACACGCCGTAATCTTGAACTGATTGAGCCTTTATTTGAACATGGGACATCCTTATTTCAGCTGATCAATGATTGCCAGACTGCCATGGGGGGGCGCTTGCTCAGTCGCACCCTGATGCAACCTTTACGCGATACCGCCTTGCTGGATGAGCGCCTGGATGCCATTCAAGCCCTGCTGCAAGGTTTCCACGAAGTACCTGTACGTTTGGTACTAAAAGAAATTAGCGATATTGAACGCGTGCTGAGCCGTATTGCGCTTGGCAGTGCCCGTCCACGTGATCTGGTGCAATTGCGACAGGCCTGCGCGCAAATTCCATTTTTACGCCATGCCCTGCAACCGATTGTCAGTCAGCAACAGTCCAAACTTTTAGTACAACTCAATGAAGAACTCGGCGACTTCCATGATCTACATCAACGTCTGATGTCCGCCATTGTGGAAAATCCACCCGTCCTGCTTCGTGATGGTAATGTCATTGCAGAAGGTTTTGACAGTGAACTCGATGAACTACGTCAGATTCGTGATCATGCCAGCCAGTTCCTGATTGATCTGGAAATTAAAGAGCGTGAACAAAGCGGCATTCCGGGACTGAAAATTGGCTACAACCGCGTCAGTGGATATTATATTGAGCTGACCCGCGCACAGGCTGAACAGGCACCCGAGCACTATATTCGTAGGCAAACCCTGAAAAATGCCGAACGCTACATCACACCTGAACTGAAAGCATTTGAAGACAAAGTCTTATCAAGCGAATCGCGTGCCTTGGCCCGTGAAAAAATGCTGTTTGAAATGCTGCTGGATGAACTGCGTCAGGATATCGGCAGTTTACAGATGATGAGCAGCGCCATTGCCCAGATTGATCTGATTGCTAATTTTGCCCATCAGGCGCGTTTACGCAACTGGTCGCGTCCAAAATTTAGCCCTGAAATCGGTGTAAGTATCACTGCTGGACGACATCCAGTGGTAGAAGCCCTCAGTAAATCGGCCTTTACTCCGAACGATACGCGACTGGATTTTTCCCATCGCATGGCCATCATTACCGGCCCCAACATGGGTGGTAAATCCACCTTTATGCGCCAGACTGCATTGATCGTGTTGCTGGCTTATTGTGGTGCCTATGTTCCAGCGCAAGCTGCAACTTTAGGTCCGGTTGACCGTGTCTTTACCCGTATTGGTTCTGCCGATGATTTATCGACCGGCAAATCAACCTTTATGGTGGAAATGACCGAAACCTCGCAAATCCTGCATCATGCCACCAGCCAGTCTTTGGTACTCATGGATGAAGTTGGCCGTGGAACCAGTACCTATGATGGCTTGTCTTTGGCTTGGGCCTGTGTGCTGGATCTGACCAAACGCATTCAATGTTTATGTCTATTTGCTACCCATTATTTCGAACTGACTGAACTAGATAAGGAAAGTGGCATTAATAACTACCATGTCACGGCCAAAGAGCTGAATGGTAATCTGATTTTATTGCATAAGGTGCAACATGGCCCGGCCAGTCAAAGTCATGGCTTGCAAGTCGCGAAATTGGCAGGCATTCCGGCTGCGGTGATTAAAGAAGCGCAAAACCGCTTAAAGATTCTGGAAAAACAGCATCAGGCCAAGCCACTGAGCCCGCAGCATGATCTGTTTGCAATGCCTGAAGTTATGGAGCCTATAGAACGTATCATCGAAATTGAAAAAGAATCGCCTGCACTGGACTTACTCGAAGATATTGATGTAGATAGTTTAACTCCGCGTGAAGCCTTGCAGCAGTTATATGCGCTCAAAGACCTGATCAAACAGTCAAGTTAATTCTCGGTCCTAGACCTCATCTGGCATAGGGTCGATGTCCTGAACATACCGATGAATGCTGTAATTCATCGGTATGCGACCTTTTTTCAAATTTAACAGCCCTATATATAACAAATATCAATAAAAGGAATTGTTAGTTCCCCCTGTTTTTGCCTAAAATACAGCATTCGTAATTAGAACCATATTTTTTAGGTAGCTGTCGCCATGACCTTCGTTGTCACTGAAAATTGTATTAAATGTAAATATCAAGACTGTGTTGAAGTTTGCCCTGTAGACTGTTTCTATGAAGGTCCTAACTTCCTTGTGATTAACCCGGACGAATGTATCGACTGTGCGTTATGCGAACCTGAATGCCCGGCAAATGCAATTTTCTCTGAAGACGAATTACCAGAAGGTCAGGAAGTCTTTATTGAACTGAATGCTGACCTGTCACAAAAATGGCCAAATATCACACAAATTGGTGACCAGCCAGCAGACCGTGAAGAATGGAATGGCAAAGCAGACAAATTACAATACCTTGAAAAGTAATTAGTTTAAACTTTAAAAGATCAGCAAATGCTGATCTTTTTTATACTCAACGCACACATTTCATTGCAATATTCTCCAAATTTCTCCCTATATTTAGTCTAAAATAGCGCTATTTTGTAAATATCTGATTTCTATAAATGAAGAACTTGTTAAAGGGATTATTGAGTCTTTGTATAATTCCTCTTGTTTTTGTGGGCTGTACCACGACCACAAAACAACCTGGACAGGCCACCACACCTGCTGGAAAACGGATTTACATTCCACAAGAACGTGTTCAATACGATCGTAAAGCCCACCCAAAAACTGTGCCTTATGTGTATACCCACTGGGTATCGGCACTGGATAATTTGTCACGCGTGCGTGAATATGAGGTTTTTCTGGAACGTCATGGGGTTGGCAATATCATTCCGAGTTTCGAATTGATGCGTACTGCACGTGATTGGGCCAAGTGTGGCCGTTCCCAATACATGATTCCAAGCCGTGAATTATGGGCCAATCAGATCCCAACTTTAAAAGTCTTTAAATATCTGGTTGCAGCCAATGTACTGACTGATTTTGAAGTCACGTCAGTCTATCGTGACCTGCCTTTAAACCAGTGTGCCGGTGGTGCCAACTCTTCACGCCATCTGTACAACTCTGCCATCGATTTCCGGATTGGGCCTGAATATCCGCAGGCACAAGATTATAGCTATATTGAAAATACCAAGTTCAAATTGTGTCAGTTCTGGGTACAGCATGGTCAAAGTCTGAATATGGGACTTGGCATGTATGCTTCAGGTCAAATCCACATCGATACCCAAGGTTATCGTACCTGGGGACCGAGTTTAGGCCGTAATTCCTCGATGTGTAATTACTAAGTCATGACAACCACTCTACAAAGTTCATTCAGGACATTGTAGAGCCTAAAAAATCATCACCTATAGAACAATAAATTGCGCTCTGCCGCGAAAAGTTTAAAATGCACGCATCGCAATCGAGGTGCTAAGACTATGCAACAAATGTGGACAGACATTGATCACTACATTGATTCACATTTAATTCCTGAAGACCCTATTCTGAATCAAACTCTTGAGAATACCGCAGCGCACGGTTTTCCTGATCATCTGGCTGTAGCACCGAACCAAGGCATGTTGTTGCAGATGCTAATCCAGATGAACCAATGTAAACGTATACTGGAACTCGGCACATTTGCAGCATATAGCACCATGTGGCTGGCACGTGCTTTGCCGGATGATGGCTATATCCTAACCATTGAAGGACGTGATACCCATGCAGCGATGGGTCAGGAAAATATTGATCGCGCGCAGCTTAAACAGACCGTCGAACTGAAATGCGGCCGTGCAGCAGATGTGCTTAAAGCCCTGCCTGAAGATACGGAAGCTTTCGATTTCATCTTTATTGATGCAGACAAACAGAGTTATCCGGAATATCTGGAACTCAGTTTAAACCTGTCGCACTCAGGTACACTTATTTTTCTGGACAATGTGATTCGTGCTGGCGAAATCATTAACCCGGACAATAATAAACCAAGTATTGAAGGCATTCGTGACATGTTTAAAGCGCTTCAAAATCATCCACGTATCTTGTCATGCACTGCTTTACAAACGGTTGGCAGCAAAGGACATGATGGTTTTGCACTCGCGATTGTGAAATAAAACAAGAAGAACAAAAATCACCCAATGACATATTTACCATAAATAACATTAACTTATAAATATTAACCACAGAGTTATCCACAATATATGAGGATAACTCTGGTCATTTTTAAATCAAGCTGTAACAATTTACGATTAGACTTCGCGCTTGGCGATTTTATGCAATTCTCACTTCGCAACCAGTAAAGGCACTTTTGAATTCCGGAAAATCGTGGTCGCAATACTGCCCAAAAAGAACTGGTGAATTTTACTGTGACTAAATGCACCCAACACGATCAGCTGAATTCCGAGTTCCTGCTGATAGGTCAAAATATTTTCTGCGACATCGCCATAGCGGTATTGTGGCACCACATCTAAACCAGCCTGATTTAAATATTGCAAAGGCTCATTCAGAATCTCAGCATGATCACCGATATATAACAAATGGCATTGCAATAAGCGCAGCAGATCACTTTCCGCAATCCGTTTCATCATCTTGATACAGGTCGGTGAATATTCATAGGCGAAAATAAATCGTGTCGGCGGCTTAAACTGTTCTCCGACAGTCATCACGGTACAATTGGCCCCACGAATAAAATTTTCGACATTGGTGCCGATCGGTTTGTTTTTTTCAGCGGAGCGTTCACCGAGTAATCCAATCACTGCGATATCATCAGGCTGCAGGATCTGAAAGCTTTGTTCCAGAAAATCACCCTTTTCCTGAATATGGGTGGTTTGAATGCCGTGTTCTGCCAGAATCCGCTCCGAAATGTGTTGCAGCAGGTTATTGCTATAATCCAGCGCGATTTCACTTTGTTTTTGTTCAAGCTCAGCCAGTTCTTTCAGTAACATGGCATTACTTTCAAAGCCAATCACTCCGCTGATTTCCCCCAGATGATAACTGGCCGGGTAATAATCCAAAACCTGTAACAGGACCAGTTCACGGCCAGTCTGTTTGGCAATCCATGCCGCCGCGTCTGCCAGCGCGTTTATACATGGCGATGAGTCGATGCAGGCGATGACACGTTTCATGTTTAGCCTCTCTTCTATTTATGATAAAAATTTCTTAGTTATTTTTAACTTAGCATAAGCATTCAAAAATGTGCAGCGAAATCTGTAAGGCTTGACTTGAAATATGTTAACTTTTATGTGAACAAATATAGATCAATATATCGAACCATCTGCTGAGTCAGGCTGTTGTATCAAGCAATTGACTTCCAAAAGCTTATTCACGATAGCGAATGAATTGGGCCGGATTACCGGCGACAATCGCACGCTTCTCGACATTCTTGGTCACCATACTGTTCATTCCCACCACGGCCTGATCTGCGATTTTAATTCCGTCCTTGATACCGACATGCGCACCGAGCCACACATCCCGACCAATCTCGATGCCTTGCGAACGTACTGGCTGCTGATAAATCGGCTGCTCCAAATCCATGCCATGATCAAAGGCATAAAGATGACAATAAGCGGCGATGCGCACCTGATCATGCAGTTTAATCCCCACCCGGCCACCATCCAGAATACAGTGATGATTGATCGCCACTTCATTACCGATCTCTAGGGGGCCATGTAAGGTGCAATCTGCAGCAATAAAGCTATTATCACCAATAATGATTTTGCGTCCCGGCTCCGCGAAAATATGTGCAAGAGGTGAAATAAAACAGTTTTCACCAATCTCGACGGTTTCCATTTCCATCAAGTAAGCCTGATAGTCCTTTTGCCACGCTTCTGCCCAATCGCGATTTTTTGGTTTTAAAGACCAGTACAGCCAAGGCATGTAATTCAGGCGATGTTTATGCTGCTCACGATATTTCAGTAATGGATCTACGTCAGTCATCTGTCGCTTCTTCTATGATTTTGAGCTGTTCACGGCCGCGGGTCACATCTTGAATTTTTAAGGCAAAAGGTTGAATTTGATGTAACTGAAATAAGGCGCTGATCTGCACCCCTTCGGCTGTATATTCTTCCTGATAATCGATTTGCTGCTGATTCAATTCATATTGAAAGATGGCCCATTCATTGAATTGACAGGAAAATTGCACCTTCTTCTTTTCAATCAGTTCAATTTTTTCTGCCAGCAACAAACATTGTCCAGCGCAACCGCCATAGGCACGTACCAAGCCCCCTGTTCCCAGCTTGATCCCGCCATACCAGCGATTGACCAGTACCAGCACATTGGTCAGCTCATTGCCTTCAATGGTCGCCAGAATCGGGCGTCCCGCTGTGCCTGAAGGTTCACCATCATCATTAAAGCGTACCTGATGGCCAATTTTCCAGGCCCAGCATTGATGCGTGGTGCTTGGATCACGATAAGTTTCCAGAAAATCTTTGACGTCCTGCTCATTCTCAACAGGGGTGGCAAAGGCCTGAAAGCGGCTTTTTTTGATGTCTTCCTCAAAACTGACCAGGCTGGCAATGGTAAATGGCATAACTTCAGGCTTTAAACTCTCACTGCTGCAGTATACCCGCTTTGCACAGACAAATAAAAAGCCTCTCCACGGAGAGGCCTGATTTTGATCGATTGTTTTACTCAATTGCTTGGCAAATATTACCGTTCACGCAAGGCTTCTTTGGCTTTATTAAATGGCTTGATCAGATAATCCATCACGGTTTTTGAACCAGTACGAATATCCACGGTGGCCACCATCCCTGGAGTAATATTGAACTCCTGCCCGGCATTATTGCTGAGCTTGTCGCTATCGGTACGGATATACACCCGATAATAAAATTGATCCTGCTTGACTTCATCACGCAAGGTATCCGGTGAAATCATCGCAACTTTACCATTCAACCCACCATAGATCGAATAATCATAAGCTGTAATTTTAACCAATGCTTCCTGATCAGGGCGAATAAAGGCAATATCACGCGGCGAGATTCGTGCTTCAACCAGTAATTTTTCATCCAGTGGCACGATGGTCATCAACTTGCCATTTTGTGGAATCACGCCGCCCAGCGTCATCACATCAATCTCTTTGATGACACCGCGAACCGGTGATTTAAAAACAGTTCGGCTCAAAGTATCCGACTTGCCACGTACCACCTGTTGCTGGGTTTCTACATCAGTATTGCCTTTGGACAATTCTTCCCGCGCATTCACATAATATTGATTACGGATATCATTCATCTGATTACGCAGGTCATTGGCTTCACGTTTTAGACGCAACACTTCAACCTCACTGGCTGCCCCTTTGGCGACCAAGGGAGCGGTCATTTCCAGTTCTTGCTGCACCAGTAACAAAGCCTGTTCCAGGCCTGCAACAGATTCTTGCAAATTGGCTCGACGCGACTGATACAGGGCCGTTTCTTCTTTAACCAATTTGGGGTATTTCAACACTTCTTCAGGAAAGACCAACGGTGCGCCGGTGACTTCCGCACGTAAACGGGCTGAAGTGGCACGCGACGACACCAGCAAGGATTCTGATTCACCGACGTTAGATTCAAAGCGGGTCGGATCAAGCTGGGCCAATACTTGCCCACGCTCGACAATCTCACCTTCTTTGACATTGAGTTTGGTCAGAATACCGCCGTCCAGAGACTGAATCACCTGCTCTTTGGATGATGGAATTATTTTCCCGGTACCGGTAGATACTTCTTCCAATTTGAATAACCAGGCCCAGCTCAGCAATACCAATAGGCCAATGCCGATAATCCAGATGATGACACTTGATTTGGGTAAGGGCGGTTCCTGAAAGCTGACCTTGCTGGAACGTTTTAGTTGCTGTAGTTCACTCATGCACTTGCTCCCACAATCCGCTTATTACCACCTTGTGACTGATTCAGGATCTGATCCCGTGGTCCATCCATCACAATCTTGCCATCATTGACCACCAGAATACGGTCCACCAGTTCCAATACCGCACGGCGATGAGTGGCGACGATCATCGTACGATGGGTTAAATACCCTTTAAGATGATCAATCAACTGTTTTTCTGACACATCATCAATGGCAGCGGTCGGTTCATCCAGTAGCAAAATCTTTGGTTGACGAATCAACAACCGCGCCAATAACAAGGCTTGGCGCTGTCCACCAGAAAAGCCGACACCACCCTCTAAAATGATATGATCCAGCCCTTCTTTTTTCTCCTGTACAAATCCCAGTGCACCGGTAATTTGTAAGGCTTCCAGAATTTGCTGATCGGTGGCCAAAGGTGCACCCAAAGTCAGGTTTTCACGAATTGAACCATAAAATAACTGCGAGTTCTGATTTAGCAAACTCATATCACGCCGCACATCTGACGGATCAATCAGGGTCAGATCAATCCCATCCAGCTTGACCTTGCCCTGTAACGGTGTCTGCATCCCAGACAAGAGCTGCAACAAGGTCGATTTTCCTGCACCATTACGGCCCAGAATTGCAATTTTCTCCCCGGGCTTGATCTCTAGCTTGGGAATCATCAAACTCGGTTTCGGATCATCATCGCCATATTTGAACACCACACCGTTGAGCTCATAATGCCCATCCAGTGCCGGACGATGAATCAGGTGCGAATAATCCGGCTGGTCCACCGGTTTTTTCATGAGTTCATCCAAACCAGCCTTGGCGACTTTAGCCTGTTGCAAGCGACCCAGTACACCCGTAATTTGTGAAATTGGTGCCAGCATGCGTGAAGATAGAATCGAACAGGCCACCAGTGCGCCTGTGGTCATGTCACCCTCCATCACCGCAAAAGCCCCGACCAAGACTACAATTGCAAAGGTCAGTCCCTGAATTTTTTGGGTCCAGGCGGTCATCAAGCCGACAATTTTACGTTGCTGCATGCTGACATCGGCTGACACTTCATTCATATGATTCCACTGGTTCTGGAAACGCGTTTCAGCTCTTAACAGCTTGATGTCTTCAATTGCTTGTACAGCTTCTACCAGCAAGGCATTGCGGATGGCAGATTCGCGCATGCCCAACTGAGCCAGCTGTGCCAATTTTTTCTGCGCCAGAATTCCCGGAAGAATCATTAAGGGTACAACGAGTAGCATGACCCAGAACAGATTGCCACCGATCACCCAGAAGATCCCTAAGAACAGGAAGAAGAATGGCAGATCGGCAATTGCTGTGACTGTGGTTGAAGTCACCAGTTCGCGGACGCCTTCCAGCTCACGAATTTGTGAAATAAAGGTTCCTGTTGATTTGGAACGTTCGCTGTTTTTAATCCGTAATGAATGACCAAAAACCCGGTCAGAAATTTTTAAATCCGCACGTTTACCAATAATGTCTGACAGATAGATCCGCGAGACACGTAATACAAATTCAAAAATCGCAGCGATCAGCACGCCACCGGCCAACACCCATAACGTCGGAATAGATTGCGATGGAATGACACGGTCATAGACATTCATCGAGAAAACTATCGTGGCCAGTGCCAGAATATTGGCAATTAAAGACGCAAACATCACATCGATATAGCGCTTCCAGTCATTCAGGACAATCGACCAGAACCAGTTTTTCTCAAAGGGTTTGATATATTCATCCACCCGCGCATCTGGAACTGAAGATTCAGGACGCAGCACATAAAGATGCTTTATGCCAACCTCTAACTGTTCAATCGTGAAACTTTGAGATAAACCTTCATCACCACTGAGCTGGATGCTGACATTGCCCTGTGTGTCGATGCGTTCAATCACCCCCACATCACCACTATCGAATTCAACCAGTAAAGGTAAACACCATGGATTCAGCAGGCTGCACTCAAATTTATTTTTACGGACATTTAAACCCATCTGACGACTGACTATCTTGAGCATGTCATCGATGTCATGATGCTGGTTCCAGTCCAGTTGCAGGCGTATCCGCTCCTCAGAAGGCTCGATCCGGTAATGCCGGGCAATATTTAAAACTGCCTGAAGCCAAGGTTGATAATTTATTATTGTAGTACTCATGGCTGAACTTCAAACCCCTGAATAGAAATGCTGTTAAGCGCGTAAATATCCCGTGTACGGCCCGTGACCTGAATGTACTGTACGATCGCCGAGTAAATGTCATAGCGTGCCGATTCAATTTCCTGCGCGGCACTATGAATGGCTTGCTCTGCATTCAGCAAATCCACTACGGTTCGGGTACCCAATTTATATTGTTCTTGATACAGCTCTTTGGTGCGTACCGTGGTTGCGCGGCGCTGGGATAAAACCCCCATTTGTTTTTGTTTATTTTCAATCTGCTCGCGGATCAAGCGCACCTGATCCTGCACATCCAGATAGACCGTATTGACCTGTGCGCGTGCAGCTTCTTCGGCATAGCTTGCGGCACGGGTCTGTGAACGCGTTGCACCACCCTGATACAAATTACTGCTGGCTTCAATCATGACTGAATTATAAAAGCCATCATCTTCATTATTATTTGGATTCCGTTCATTCATCGCCTGACTTAGACTACCTTTAACACTAATGGTCGGATAAGGGCTTAGCCGCGCCTGATCTTTTTGCAAACGGGCAACATTGACCCCGGCATGGGCCAGAATCATGTTCGGAATCTGGGTAAATTCCGGATCCTGATAAAGATCGGCCTGTGCCACAATACGATCAGGAATATCCCATTCAACAGTGGATACATCAAATCCTAGCAAGGTACGCAAGCGTTGTTGATATTGTCTGAGCTGGGTCTGCTGTACAATCAGATTCGATTGCGCTGCTTCCAGATTGGACTGGGCCTGAATCGGGTCGGCCTGACTGCTGATTCCGGCGCGGGCACGCAAATTGGCAATTTCTGCAATCCGTCCAATGCCCTGAATCTGCTGTTGGGCAATCTGGGTGATTTGCTGATAACGTTTGATATTCACTATTGCATCTGCTACTTCAAATGCAATCTGATCTAAACTAACCAGCACTCTTGCCTGTTCTTCTGCCAAGCGGGCTTCTTCCACACTGATATTGGTTTTAATTTTGCCAAAGTCATACAGCATCTGGGTGGCATTCAAAGAAACGATTTGTCGTCCACGTTCACCGGAAGTGAGATCCCCTGTCCCGATACCACCGGACACCTGCGGATAATAACCCGCTCTCGCTACATCAATATTGGCTGCCTGCGCAGATAATGTCGAAATACTCTGGGTGATTTCAGGACGTCGTTGCACTGCCCGGTGTACGGCTTCCACCAGATTCATTTTTTGTGGAATGCCACCTGTGATCGTAGGACTTAAAGCTGACTGTCCTGACTGTGGTCGGGTAATTTACGGCAGCTCAGCTACTTTTGATGTATCTAATGAATAATGACCAAGCGACGTGATATCAATGCTATGCGCTGACCGTGTCGGTTTGGGTGCAATCAGCTGGCCCAAGCCATTCTTGAGATTGGAAAAATAATGGGGTGAGTTTTCTGCATGCGCCAAAGACACAGATAAAGGCAAAAGAAGAAGTATCAATCTCTTTCTTTTTTGATCTGTTTTCCCCTGATTTTTTTTTAAAGTGTTCTGCCCTAAATCGCATAATTATGTAATGTTTCTTGTTTTAGCCTAACAATATATCAAATCCTTTTAAAAGAAATCTTTTTCACTTTGATTTGAGCAAAAAAAAACCTGCATCCGACAACTGGCGTCTGATGCAGGGTTTTTATATAAAGCAGGATTATTTAAACAGTGAAATCATCACCCAGATAAACTTTTCTCACAGTCTCATTTGCCAGAATTTCTTCTGGTGTGCCTTCAGCAAGCAATGCGCCTTCACTGACAATATAGGCATGCTCACAAATCGCCAGCGTTTCACGCACGTTATGATCGGTAATCAGTACCCCAATTCCGCGATCTTTCAAGGTCGTAATAATATCCTTAATATCTCCGACCGAAATCGGATCGACACCGGCAAAAGGTTCATCGAGTAGCATAAATTTTGGATCAGCCGCGAGTGCACGCGCAATCTCGGCACGACGTCGCTCCCCACCGGATACACTCATACCCAAGGAATCTTTGATATGGGTGATTTTAAAGTCTGCCAGTAGCTCCGCCAGACGTTGCTGACGTTGTGCCTTGGTCATATCTTTACGGGTTTCCAGAATCGCCATAATATTTTCGGAAATTGTCAGTTTTCGGAAAATCGAAGCTTCCTGCGGCAAATAACCAATTCCCTTACGTGCCCGTTCATGCATTGCGAGGTCGGAAAGATCTAGATCATCGAGATAGATTTCCCCCTTATCCATCCGCACCAGACCGACCACCATATAGAAACTGGTGGTTTTACCGGCGCCATTTGGTCCCAGCAACCCAACAATCTGGCCACTTTCCATGCTGAACGACACATCTTTCACTACCCAGCGTTTATTATAGTTTTTCGCCAGATGCTTAATGGTTAAGGTTTGAACCTGCTGCGATTGCTCCATTAATCACGCGCTCCCGGGAAGGATGTTGAACTAGAGGGTGGAATCACGATTTGTACACGGCCAGACGATGAACCGGTTTTGTTTGGTGTTCCGGTAGCTTCGATATCGCCTTTGTTCATGCTGTATTTTAAAGTCGCACCACGAATACTAGCACCGTCCTGTTGCAGGAAGGCATTACCTGACAAGGTAATAATCCCGGTTTCAGCATTGTAGACAATTTTCTGCGCCTGACCTTTGGCAAGACCTTTGGCCGGATCCACTTTTTGCTGGAACTGTGCCGGGCTGCCTGTCGCTGTAATCAGGCTGATCTGACGCTTATTGTTCAGATTGGCCACAATCGAATTGGCTTGCAGCTTCATGGTGCCCTGTTCAATGATAACGTTGCCCGAATACGTCGTCACACCCGTCCGCTCATTGAAAGTCGCCCGGTCAGCCAGCAAAGTGATTGGCTGGTTACGGTCAGATGGCAGTGCAAAAGCAGCGATTGAACCGAGTCCAACCACAGTCGCCAGCGTCATACGCTTCAGGAAAGTGTGCATCATTTTGGCTTTAGGAGTTTGGTTCATACTTTCCTCGAATATTAAAGAATTCGTATTGACCATCATTAAGATTGGCTTTAAGACCCTGGCTGACGAATTCAGCCTGTGGAGATTCCACAATCACTGTCTTGTCTGTTTCAATTTCACGTGTTTTCGGAAAAGCAGTCAGTTCTTCAGTACGAAACTGCATTTTTCCATTTTGCATGATTTTGGTGGCGAGCACTTCTTGAGAGAGTACAACTTTTGTATTGTCATCATAACCATGCGCCATTTTGGCAAAGAAAGTCGCATCGACTTTACCATTGTCATAGGTCGATGCTCGCAGATTTTCCAGCTTTGAGGTTTCTAGCTGCAGGTTCTGCTCGAGTTGGTCCACTTGGGCACGAACCGACACCTGGCCTGCTTCATCCGTCTGGGTTAAGTTAATATTTTGAGCGGAATAGGTCATGCTGCGCGCAGAGTCTGCCTGCAGCTTGTTGCCCTTGCCGCTGTAATAGTAATAACCACCACTTATTGCGGCAATAATCACAGCCGTAATATATAAAACTTTAGTATCCATAAGCGGTGTACTTAATCCAAAAGATATGACTTATTAATAAGGCGCACGAGTATATTTTTCAAGTAACTCTTGGTACATGCCTTTGGACATTAACAACATATCGCAGATTTCACGCACCGCACCACGTCCACCCTGCGCCTGAGTCACCAGATCGGCACGGCGACGAACTTCGACATGACCATTAGGCACGGTCACTTTCATGCCGGCAATGGCAAAAGCAGACAGATCAGGCCAGTCATCGCCCATGTACAGGCAATCTTCAGGATCAATATTAAGCTGCGCACAGGCTTCACGAAGTGCTGTACCTTTATCTTCACGCCCCTGATAGACCAAATCAACACCCAGATCCGACATACGCTTTTCTACGATATTGCTTTTACGTCCGGTGATAATAATCACCTTGATTCCCGCCTGCTGAACCAGTTTCATGCCCAGACCATCACGAATGTCAAAGGATTTGATCTCATCGCCAGTATTGGTCAGCGTTACAAAGCCATCACTTAAAATACCATCTACATCAAGCACCAGTGCTGCAATATGACGTGCCTGTTCTAATAATACATAAGATGCCATTTATTAATTTACCCCAGCCTGAATCAGGTCATGCATACTAATCACGCCAATGACTTTATTGGCATCATCAACAACTACAAATTGATTAATTTTATGTTCATTCATACGTTCCAGTGCGACCACTGCACGTGCTTCCTGAGAAATGGTCAACGGATTTTTGGTCATCACGTCCTGAATAGCCAGATTGACATCAAAACCTTGCTGCTTATCAATCAAGCGACGCAAGTCACCATCGGTAAAAATCCCCAGCAACACATCATTTTCATCGACGACTGTGGTTAAGCCCAAGCGCTTGTTGGAAATTTCGTACAATACTTTATTCATGGCGGTATCTGGCGAGACTTTAGGTAAATCTGCGCCAGTACGCATCAGATGCTTCACGTGCAATAACAGACGCTTACCCAGCGCACCTGCAGGATGTGACAAGGCAAAATCATCAGCGGTAAAACCACGTGCATCCAGCAGCGCTACAGCCAGAGCATCACCTAGCGCTAAAGTTGCGGTTGTACTCGAAGTCGGAGCCAGACCGAGCGGACAGGCTTCCTGTAGATTGCCTAAAGTTAACGCTACATCGGCATTTTGTGGCATTGGACCTTTGGCATCACCGCTGATGGTAATTAAAGGAATTTCCAGACGCTTGATCAAAGGCATCAGCATCATGATTTCATCACTCTTGCCCGAGTTGGAAATGGCAATCAGCACATCTCCCGGCACCAGCATGCCGAGATCACCATGCCCTGCTTCGCCTGGATGCATAAAGAATGAAGGCGTACCTGTAGAGGCAAAAGTCGCCGCCATTTTACGGCCAATATGTCCGGATTTTCCCATCCCAGTAATCACCAGACGACCTTTGCACTGCAGGATAATTTCACATGCCTGACTAAAACGCTCATCGATCTGCGTGGCTAAAATCTGTAATGCATGCTCTTCGATACGCAGTGTTTCAAGTGCGACTTTCTGGAAATCTAGTTGATTCGCTGTTTTTTGTGGATTCAAAGCCTGTTTACCTACGCTAAGGACAGAGAAAAACTCTGGTTTGATGGGCATAATTTTCGCAATTTTAGCATAGCTATGCAATTGTAAGCTTTCTAAATGTAGAAGATTCGACGGATTTTTAATATATTCAGATTGTATTCAACTTGCACAATCTGGTATCTCCATCTCTACATTCGCTCCATTTTTAAATTGGTTAAATGCGCTTGTTTTTATTTTTATAGAAATATAATTACACTATTCGAAATAGGTTGGGTTCAAATAAAATCTTACTCATCCAAATACAACTTAAGCACACTGGCAGACATTATCTCTAAAAATGTGAACCTAATATCCCCCCATTTCACTTCCTAAACCTCTTTTTTATAAATCACTCTCATCACCTAACTACCCTAAATAACTGAGGCTTTTTACGCTTTTATCTTTATGAATAATTATGCTTAGGTTAAGATGATTCATCCTTTTATTTGAAGTCTTTTGAACAGCTATGCAACCATTTGTTCTATATAACTCAGAGCAACGCAAAAAAGTAGAATTCTTACCTCGTGTTGAAGGTCAAATTGATCTGTATGTCTGTGGTATGACGGTTTATGACTACTGTCATATTGGACATGCACGTACAGTGGTTGCATTTGACTATATTATCCGTTTCCTGCGTAGCCAAGGCTGGAAGGTCAAATATGTGCGTAATATTACGGATATTGACGATAAAATTATTAAACGTGCCAATGAAAATGGCGAAAGTATCTCAGAATTAACAGGTCGCTTTATTGATGCGATGAATGAAGACTTTGCCAAACTGGGCTGCCTTGCACCTGATGTTGCACCTAAAGCGACAGATTACATCGATCAAATGCAAGATATGATCGGCAACCTGGTCGACAAAGGTACGGCTTATCCATCCAATAATGGCGATGTCTACTTTGAGGTCGAGAAGTTTGCCAAATATGGTCGTCTGTCTGGCCGTAAATTAGAAGATATGCAAGCCGGCGCGTCTGAACGTGTCGATGTTGAAGTCGAAAAGAAACACCCGTTTGACTTTGTACTGTGGAAACATGCCAAGGAAAATGAACCGTCATGGGCATCTCCTTGGGGCAATGGCCGTCCAGGCTGGCACATCGAATGTTCAGCAATGTCGACCTGCTGCCTAGGCAATCATTTCGATATTCATGGCGGTGGTGCTGATCTGACTTTCCCGCACCATGAAAATGAAATTGCACAATCTGAAGCATCTACTGGCGAACAGTATGTTAATTACTGGATGCATGCCGGATTCATCAATGTCGATGGCGAGAAAATGTCGAAGTCTTTAGGCAATTTCTTCACCATTCGCGACGTGATTGAAAAATTCCATCCGGAAGTGGTACGTTATTTTATTGTATCTTCACACTATCGTAGCCCGGTGAATTACTCGGATGTTGCCTTAAAAGAAGCGAAAAATACCTTATCTCGTTTCTACCACTCATTTAAAACCTATCAGGCGATTTATGGTGATCATCTAGTTGAAACTCTGGATGAGGCTTTAGTTGAACGTTTTAATACCGCTATGCGTGATGATTTCAATACGCCTGAAGCGATTGCGGTATTGTTCGAAATCAATAAAGAGCTAAATCGTGCCGTGAAAGAAGAAAATGCGGAACAGGCAGCAATCTACTACGCAACTTTACGCCATCTGACCAACATTCTCGGTCTGGTACAGCAAAATGTAGATGAGTTCCTCAAATCTGACATTGGTCAAGAAGCTCTAGGATTGTCACCTGAACAAATTGAAGATTTGATTCAACAGCGTCAGGATGCCAAGAAAGCCAAAGAGTTCGCACGTGCGGATGAGATTCGTCAATCTTTACTTGATCAAGGCGTGGTACTTGAGGATACCCGTCAAGGTACAGTTTGGCGTCGTGCTGATTAATTAATCAAACAGATTTATAGAGAGTTGACACTGCTGTGGAATTCTCTATAATTCACCTCATTGCGGGAATAGCTCAGTTGGTAGAGCATAACCTTGCCAAGGTTGGGGTCGGGAGTTCGAGTCTCCTTTCCCGCTCCAGAATACGAAAAACCCTTATCGAAAGATAAGGGTTTTTTATTGTGTTTGAAAAAAATTTATTAATAAAATGCATATCTCAAATCACTTATTCATCCTCTTTTACCCTGACAATTTTTTTGGGTTATTTATGACAAAGTGCTATTGTGGATAAACTTTAAAACTTTCAATCCCTTTCATAACGATATCGTTTCATGACTTATAAATTAAATGCTCGTCATCTAATTCTAGATCTTTTATATGCCTCTAAAAACTCCACCCTGTCTATTAAGCGGATATTAACTGCTGCTGAATTATTGGGTATATCTGACAATGGTATCCGTGTCGCTGTGGCCCGATTAAATCAGGAAAATGTGATTCAAGCTGTAGAGCGCGGCGTATATCAATTGCTAGAGAAAAAATTCGATACTTCTTTTATCAGCTTAAACAAACACCCTGATATGCAAACGGCGACCACATGGAACGGAAAATATGTATTGGTCTATACCGGCACTTTGGGACGTGTAGACCGTACTGCCTTATCTAAAAGAGAAAAAGCGCTACGTTATTATGGTTTTCAGGAACTAGAGCAAAATGTTTTTATTCGTCCCGATAATTTAACACTAAACCTAAGTCCATTAAAAACAGCTGTAATCCAGTTTGGATTAGATCCTGACGCACGTTTTTTCCAAATCAGTCAACTGGAAAGTGAAACCGAAGTTCGTGATTTATGGGATATCGAAGCGCTACATCAGACCTATCATGCAGTACAGCATGATATCAATGACTGGTTTGAGAATTACCAAAATCTGACTTTAGGAGATGCTGCAAAAAGTGCCTTTTATCTAGGTAAATCTGCCCTGTTTAGTTTACGTGCTGATCCTTTGCTTCCTGCAGAATGGATAGACACCGATGCCCGACAACAATTTGAGCTCGCAGTCCGCAAAATAGAAAAACAGGGTCAACTTTTATGGCAACATTATTTTAAAGACCAAGGGGTCTAATTTATTTCTATTTTTATACACAAAAATAAATTGACTGTAATATTTCATCCAAATATATTGAATACAGCAATAAGAACTAAATATAGGCAGAAGAATGAACAGCAAGGTCAGTGTCACAGAACTTTTTAGTCGTGATGAAATTAAAGAACTCACCACGACCTCAGACTTGCACGGTGCCTGGGCAGTAGGTTCGACATGGACCGTAATTGTCATGACCTTTGGCACGGTAGCCTATAGCTGGGAATATTTACCTACGTGGGGGAAAGTCCTGATGTGCGCGCTGGCATTGGCCATTCTTGCTGGACGCCAGCTTGCCATGGCTATTTTGATGCATGATGCCTCGCACCATAGTCTTTTTAAAACCAAATGGTTGAACACTCATTTGACTGACTGGCTCTGTGCACGCCCGATCTGGAATGATGTCGGCAAGTATCGTCCCTATCATCTGAAACATCATGCTAAAACCTCGCAGCCAGATGATCCTGACTTGGGGTTGGTAAAAAATTTTCCCATTACTCAAAGCTCACTATTCAGGAAATTCTTTCGTGATCTGAATGGGCAATCTGGACTTAAGTTCCTTGCAGGTCGAGTATTAATGGATCTGGAATTATTGGAATGGAGTGTTTCCAACGACCCCAAGCCAATTCCGCGTGGTGATCGCAGCAATCTAGAGTTAGCGAAAAACTTGCTGAAAAATAGTTCCGGTATGCTCATCTCAAATGCAGCAATTTTTTCTGCACTGTGGGCCAGCGGACATCCTAAACTATATTTATTATGGCCTCTTGCCTATATCACTCCATTCCCCTTGTTCATCCGCATCCGCGCCATGGCTGAGCATGCGGGCCTAGAAACCAGTCATTCTGCCCTGAGCAATACTCGAACGACCCGTGCAGGCTGGCTGGCACGTGCTTTTGTTGCACCAATTCATGTGAACTATCATATTGAACATCATTTAATGGCCTCTGTTCCGCATCAAAAGCTGGCAAAAATGCACCAGATGTTAAGAGAGCGTCAGTATGTCGATGCTCCGCCAAGTTATCTGGATGTGATTCGCTCACTTTTAAAAAATAATCAATTTTCCTGATGCTTAGATTATTCAATTTCAATGCTGATGGTTTTCGGCATGTGAATGCGGATGTGAGGATTGTCCCCGATGTTCCGGCGGACAATCTTCCGCTTCGATCTGCAAGGTCATCTCGGTAATATGATGCTCATGGTGGAGCATCTCAAAGGCCTGATGACGCAGTTTCTGATAATCCACATTCGGTGCAACCAGATGCACAGTCAGCATGACTTTTTTGGACGTAATCGCCCAGACCTTGAGCTGATGAATATCTTGGACCCCATCAAGCGCCAAAAGATCGTGATGTAATTTTTCAATATCAATTTCCTCGGGCACACCTTCAAGCAGAATATTGATGCTCTGTTTCAGCAAAACCCAGGTTCTTGGCAATACCCAAAATCCGATTAATACTGCAATGAGTGTATCTATCCACATCCAGCCGGTGAAATAAATCACTAGCGCTCCAATAATCACGCCTACAGACCCCAGTGCATCACTCAGCACTTCCAGATAAGCGCCTTTGACATTGAGACTTTCCTGACTGCTAGACACCAGAATTTTCATGGAAATCAGATTAATGATCAGCCCCAAGATGGCTACGATCATCATGCCCAAACTCTGGATTTCCGGCGGATGACTCAAACGCTGATAAGCTTCAAACAAAATATAAATCGCAACCACAAACAGCATTAAGGCGTTAAACAAAGCAGCCAAAATCTCAAAGCGCTGATAACCAAATGTCCGTTTATTGTCTGCCGGTTTTTGTCCAATTTTGATAGCGACTAAAGCGATAGCCAGTGCAGCAGCATCGGTAAACATATGCGCAGCATCAGAAAGTAAGGCCAAACTTTGAGTTAGAAAACCAGCAATCACTTCCACAATTAAAAAAGTGGTGGTTAATCCCAGCGCTATTGATAATTTTTTGGCATTTTTTGCAGTCACGGTCACATGACTATGCTCATGATGATGTGAATTCCCCACCGGCCCCTCCCTCCTTCTTATTCAACGAGGACTGTATCCTCAGCATCTTTTCAAGTTTTGTTCTGATTCATATTACGCTTGAATTTTACCTATTTAAGTAGGTTTTTTATGAACTGTTTTATCAGTCGACATTAGATTAAAGTTTTAGCTTTTTCATGTTCTGCCAGCCAGGCCTGTACCGAAGCACGCTTAAAATTACGCTCGACATATTCTATTATTTTCACAGGAAGTTTCACCTGATGGCTCAACAAACGATGCAACATAAAGGCCAGATCAAAGTCTGCAATTGACCAGTGTTCAGTCAACCATATGTCCTCCAGCATATATTCTGCCACATTCACCAAGCGCTGAATTTCTTCAGTGATCGGAGCTGTAAGAGGTATAGACATTTTTGCTAGATGAAATACCGAATCGGAAGGCATCTGCTGGCGGATTTGCATAAAATCGGTTTTGACCAAGGCTTGTATGGCCCGACATTTAGCTCTAGCATAAATTTCCTTAGGATATAAGGCTGGATAATTAGGTGCTGGAAAGGCATCTTCCAAGTATTCAGTGATCGCCCATGATTCAAACAGGCTAAAGTTATCTACTATTAAACACGGAACTTTAGCACTTGGACAAATGGCTTGATAAGCCGCAGATTTCTGTTGCTGCTGATCTAAATCAATCACGATTTCCTGAAAATCTAAACCCTTTTCTTTTAAGGCAACATAGACCGACATGGCATAAGGGCTGATTCTATTTTTATCGACATATAAACGTATATTTTGCATATCCTTGTTCCTGATAGGCTTGTTGTTTTTATTCAGTACGGCAGTCTTACTCTACTCTCTTTCCTATACAAAAGGAAAATGACCCACTTCATGTAGCGATCACACAAAAATGTTTATACAGTTGCCGATAGTGCAGCGATGTTCATTATTTTCTATTTTGCACAGGATCGGTAGATAAAGCCTTTTATTTTGCTTTTGATTCACGTTAAATTAAATCATTCTCTTGATATCAAAAAACTATGCTGAACTTAGCCCACCTCCCCGATACCGTGTATGCCATTCAACATCTGGCTTTTGAAGACTTAGGCGCTTGGGAAGATATTTTTTATCAGCTCGGCTTACGTGTGCGTTATTTCGAAGCTGGTATTGATGATCTCACCAAGGCTTTTGAACATCCCGGATTAACCGTTATTCTCGGTGGCCCGATTGCAGTCTATGAAACTGAGGATTATCCTTTCTTACAGCAAGAAATAGACTTACTTAAAGTTCGCCTGGAAAAGAACTTACCGACGTTAGGCATCTGTTTAGGTGCACAGTTAATTGCTGCTGCATTGGATGCCAAAGTCTATTCCGGGCATACCAAAGAAATCGGCTGGTCTAAACTTAAGCTTGCTTCTGTTGAAAATAATCCGCTGCAAGCTCTCGAAGATATCGACGTCCTGCATTGGCATGGTGATACCTTTGACCTACCTGAACAGGTAGAATTACTGGCCAGCTCTGATCTTTATCCAAATCAGGCCTTTCGGGTAGGACAGAATATTCTAGCACTACAATTCCATGCTGAAGTGGCCAGTGAAAGTTTAGAGAAATGGCTGATTGGACATACCTGTGAGTTACGCAAAGCCCAGATCAATATCCCTGCCTTGCGGGCGGATCATCAAAGCTATGCGCCCGCGCTTGAACAGGCAGCCAGTTCGGTATTGATGCATTATTTAGAAAACCTGCAACTTAAATAACCGTAATAAAAAAGCACCCAACTGGGTGCTTTTTTATTTGTCATTTTTACTTTTTCGGAGCAGGTACAGAAGCCTCGGTAGTAATGTTCACTGTAATTTTATCGCCCACATTTGGAACATAACCGCCTACCCCAAAGGCTGAACGGTTAAATGAAGTGGTTGCATTAAAACCAATCGTTTGTAATTTGGTCATTGGGTGTACACCTTGTTTATTTAAAACTGCATCCAGTATCACAGGCTTAGTGACATCTTTCACGGTTAAGTTACCGGTGATTTTGTATTTGTTTTTGCCTAGAGCCTGAACTTTAGTACTTTTAAAAGTGATATTCGGATATTTGGCAGCATCAAAAAATTCTGCTGTCTTAATATGGTCATCCAGTGCTTTCACATTCGTATTAATGCTTGCAACCGGGATATTCACATTGACCGAGGAATTCACAGGTTTTGCATTATCAACATTAATCGTACCCTGGATGTCACTGAAGTTTGCAGATGGTGTAGAGAAACCAAAGTGGCTCCAAGAGAAAACAGTTGCTGAATGAGTCGGGTCAATCGTATAGGCCACTGGTTTTGCCATAGAAATTGTTGCTACAGATGCGACCGCCAAGCCTAATGCTAATGTTTTGAAATTCATGTTTTTATCTCACGTTTTGGATGTTATTAAGTGTATAGAATCTGGAACCGTTTACAGCCCTAAAGATAAAACGTTTTGTTGCAGTGATGAAACGATAAAATTGTAAGTATTTTTTTTAATTTTTGAGCTTTAATCCATACGGTACTGGATGAATCCAGTTTTCTTGGCGACTTTGTTATACAACGCTTGTGCCTGATGATTTGATTCCTGAGTCAGCCAGTAAACCCGGTCGCAATTACGCTGCTGTGCAACCTGATAGACATGTTGAATCAACTTACGCGCCACACCCTTTCCCCGATAGTCAGGATGGGTAAATAGATCCTGCAAATAAGCATATGGTCTTACTGTCCAGCTACTGTTATGTTCAATGACATGCACAATCCCTACGACCTTTCCATCAATCAAGGCCGCAAAACCGTACATTGAATCTAATTCATAATTGGTTAATTTATCCCAGGTATTTTTACTTACCTCATCCGAAATTTGCGTCTGATAAAAGCGTTGATAGTCTTGCCATAAAAATAGCCATTCCGGCTGTGATATTTGCTCTAGAGATTTGATCTGGATCTGGGGCTGTATATTCATGTTTAACCGCTTCTTTGGCTTATTTCTTTAATTTAAGTCGTTTCGATAGTGGTCGCTGAATTTTTATAGCGGCCTAAACTTAGCTTTATCTCATCTGGTGCTCATAAGCAACCTGTCAGATGAAAATCATCCGGCATAAAAAAAGCCCCAATCAGGGACTTTTCACGCTTTATGTTTAAAGTTTTTCAACCAGAATACGATCAACCTGTTTTAGGCTAGTCGTCTTTTCATGATTTTTACGACGCACTTTAATGACCTTTTCTTCGGCTAATTCTTGCAGCATTAAATCAACTGCAACCATCGCTTCAAGAGCTAACTCCTGTCCGATCCACTTGAGTTCGCCTGCATCCATTAAAGTAATTTCATCGTTAATTTGTTCATACAAGCTCATGTTCTTCTCACTCTTTCATTTCGACTATGGGAGAACCTTCTAACAGTTGCCACATGAAAACAACGCTAAAAAGCGAAAAAATAAAAGACGCCCCAAAACTGGAGCGCCTTTTAATAAACCGCCTAATCAGTTGATTATGCAGTAATCTCTTTTACAGCTGCTACCACTGCTTCAGTGGTAATCCCGAAGAACTGGAACAGATCTTTTGCAGGTGCAGATTCACCATAAGTGGTCATACCGATGACGCGACCATCAAGACCCACAAATTTCCACCAGTAATCTACATGCGCAGCTTCAACAGCAACACGTGCGCGGATGTTTGATGGAAGAACCGCTTCACGATAAGCTGCATCTTGCTTCATGAATTCTTCAGCGCATGGCATAGAGACTACACGTACACCTTCAAGTTGTGCATACGCTTCCATTGCCAAAGATACTTCTGAACCCGTTGCAATAATGATCGCTTTCAATTCGCCTTTTTCTTCAGCCAGTACATAACCACCTTTCGCAACGTTCTCGATTTGTGCTTGAGTACGGGTCTGGAATGGCAAGTTTTGACGAGAGAAGATTAATGCCGTTGGGCCTTCTGAACGCATTAAAGCTGATTTCCAGGAAATCGCTGCTTCAACAGTGTCACATGGGCGCCATGTATTCAGGTTCGGTGTACCACGTAAAGATGCGATTTGTTCAACCGGTTGGTGTGTTGGACCATCTTCACCCAGACCGATTGAGTCATGCGTATAAACATGAATTACGCGCTGTTTCATCAGAGCAGACATACGCACTGCATTACGTGCATATTCCATAAACATCAGGAATGTTGCTACATACGGAATGAAACCACCGTGTAGTGCTACACCATTGGCAATTGCAGTCATACCAAACTCACGTACGCCATAGTGTACGTAGTTACCTGCCGGATTGTCCTGTACGCCTTGCGCACCTTTCCATAAAGTCAGGTTAGAGCCTGCAAGGTCAGCAGAACCGCCAAGCACTTCAGGCAAAGAAGGCACAAGTGCTTGCAACGTATTTTGGCTGGCTTTACGCGTCGCAATCGTTTCAGCTTTGGCATTCACTTCTGCAATATAGGCATCCGCTTTTGCAACGAAGTCAGCCGGTAATTCACCAGATAAACGACGTTTAAGCTCAGCTGCTTCAGTTGGATATTTTGCAGCATAAGCAGCAAATGTTTCGTTCCAAGCTGCTTCTGATTCAGCACCTTTAGCTTTCGCATCCCAAGCTGCATACACATCTTCAGGAATCACAAATGCTTCGTCAGTCCAGCCTAGTGCTTCACGAGTCAACACGATTTCGTCATGACCGAGTGGTGCACCATGACTGTCTTCTTTACCTTGCTTGTTTGGTGAACCCAAACCAATCACGGTTTTACAGATAATGATGGTTGGTTTAGCAGTTTCAGCTTTCGCCTCAACAGTTGCCTGACGGATTGCATCTGCATCGTGACCATCAACTTTAATCACTTGCCAGCCGTATGCCAGGAAGCGTTGTTCTGTATCGTCAGAGAACCAGCCTTCCACTTCGCCATCAATCGAGATGCCATTGTCGTCATAGTAAGCAATCAGTTTGCCCAGACCCAATGTTCCTGCCAAAGAACATGCTTCGTGAGAAACACCTTCCATCAAACAGCCATCGCCAAGGAAGCAGTAAGTGAAGTGATCTACAACTTGGATGTCGTCTTTGTTGAATTGCGCAGCTAGAGTTTTTTCAGCCAGTGCAAAACCGACAGCATTCGCGATGCCTTGACCTAAAGGACCAGTCGTCGTTTCAATCCCTGGTGCATAGCCCAACTCCGGGTGACCAGGTGTTTTAGAATGAAGTTGACGGAATGCTTTAAGATCTTCAATCGAAAGATCGTAGCCCGTTAAATGAAGAAGCGCATATTGAAGCATAGAGCCATGGCCATTTGATAATACAAAACGGTCACGGTTTGCCCAATTCGGGTTGGTCGGGTTATGGTTCATGAATTCACGCCAAACCACATCAGCGATATCTGCCATCCCCATTGGAGCACCTGGATGTCCTGAGTTTGCTTTTTGCACAGCATCCATTGCCAATACACGAATTGCGTTTGCAATACGACGTTCATTAAGCGGGGTTGTCATAAATCAGAGTCCAAAATATTCAGAAATAGGAAATGATGAAAAGACTTTCAAAACTGCTGTCTATTGTCTTAAAAAAACAGCGAGGGGTAAAGACTAACCAACAATATTTATCAGTTTATTGAGTGTCTCTTGCCTTATCGTACAATTATTCCACATTTCTTCTTCGGCTTTGATTCGCTCTACTGGTTTACAGATTGAATTATCCTGCATTTCAAAAGCGACTTTAATTTCTGTATCTGGATTTCAAGCTGATAAACAGGATTGAATTTATGCTGATTTTATTTCTATTTTATATGTCTCACATCATTATTTTTAAAGAAAATCTATACAATTCACTGATCTATTCATAATGTAATTTATACTAAATTTTATAAAATATTGGCAGGATTGTTTGATATACAGGTGAAAATCTAATTTGCTTAGGCTAATTTTATACTTCGGCAGACTTATTGAACCTGACAGTCTTTAGGCAAATAACGCTGCTGAATATCAGTGGAATAACATTTACCACTATGAACATCAAAAGCGACTGATTTCCCGCGAATCGCAGTATCTACACCCTGCTCTCCTATCTTGAACTCTATCCGGCACGCGGCATTAATAATCACTTTTTCGATATATTGGCTAGGACCACCAATCTCGCGACCAGCATCACAGTGTTGATCCGAAGCAATGAACTGGGTTCGATATGCTCCAGCCTGCTCAAACACTTCTGCTAATTGATTCCGCACGACATAAGCTTGATGACTCATAAAAGCCATCGTCACTAAAATCGCGATGATGATGAGCACGATCAGCACTTCAATCAGGGTAAATGCCTTTTGATACATGATTTCTGATCTCCGTACAGTCTTGCTCCAACAAGAAGTCCATAGCAAAAGATATCGCCATTCCTAAACAGCTAATGTGGAAGACTTAGCGCTAATATGAAGACACGCTTGAACATCGACAAGACAGTTGGTCGCAAGGCGCACAGTCTGAATCTGCTTTATTGGTGTAATGATCACTTGCTTAAGTAAATTTTAAATTTTGAGCTTTGTATTTTTTCTATCATCTATTTTTTAAGATTTAATCGGAAATCTAAGCATTTAATTTTATGACAGTCTGATGGATTAAAATATTGTTGCTTCATATTCCTCAATCAATAATGCTGTCTAAATAGATATATCAATTTTTTTAATTCTATTAATCAATTAAAAACACAATAATTTGAAACAATTTCGACCAATTTTATCGTGTTAAGCTAGTCCTAGAGCGCAACTCGATGTAACATATCGGGTCTTTAAAATTAACTGTGATAGGACTATGCGCGAGTACGCTGTATTTACTTCGGAATCTGTAAGCGAAGGCCATCCAGATAAAATGGCTGACCAAATCAGTGACGCTATTTTGGATGCAATCTTAAAAGAAGACCCATATGCACGGGTTGCTTGTGAAACGCTTGTAAAAACAGGTGCGGTTGTACTTGCCGGTGAAATCACAACGACAGCAAATGTTGATTTTGAGGCAATTGTACGTCATACCGTAAACGGAATTGGTTATCACCATTCTGATCTTGGTTTTGATGGTTCAACCTGTGCCGTGATCAACATGATTGGTAAACAGTCACCTGAAATTGCTCAGGGTGTAGACCGCCAGAAACCTGAAGATCAGGGTGCCGGCGACCAAGGTTTAATGTTCGGTTATGCAAGCCGCGAAACTGATGTATTAATGCCTGCACCGATTTCATATGCGCATCGCTTAATGGAAAAGCAGGCTGAATTACGCCGTAATGGCACCTTGCCATGGTTACGCCCAGATGCAAAAAGTCAGGTAACTTTTGCTTATGAAAATGGCGTACCAGTTCGTTTAGATGCTGTCGTTCTTTCGACTCAACATGATCCTGAAATCACTCAAGCGAACCTGAAAGAAGCTGTGATTGAAGAAATCGTGAAAAAAATCATTCCTGCTGACATGTTCCATGCAGACACCAAATTCCACATCAACCCAACGGGTATGTTTGTGATCGGTGGTCCTGTAGGTGACTGTGGTTTAACTGGCCGTAAAATTATCGTAGATACCTACGGCGGTATGGCACGTCACGGCGGTGGTGCTTTCTCTGGTAAAGATCCCTCTAAAGTTGACCGTTCTGCTGCGTACGCAGGTCGTTATGTGGCGAAAAATATCGTTGCTGCTGGCCTGGCTGACAAGTGTGAAATTCAGGTGTCTTATGCAATTGGTGTTGCTGAGCCAACTTCAATTTCAATCAATACCTTCAATACTGCAAAAGTCTCTGAAGAATTGATTATTGCACTGGTTCGTGAACATTTCGACTTACGTCCATATGGCATTACCCGTATGCTTGACCTGATCCAGCCGATGTATAAGCAAACTGCTGCTTATGGTCACTTCGGTCGTGAAGGTTCTGATACTGCATTTACCTGGGAAAAAACTGACAAAGTGGAAGCGCTTAAAGCCTCTGCTGGTCTATAAGTTTTTCTTTAAAAAAGCCTGCATCATGCGGGCTTTTTTGATGTCTTTTATTTTTTCATTCTTAAAATTTTTTCTGGCTCATGATAACAAATATCTAAATACCAAGCTTCATACTATAACCTGACTTTTGAATGATACTTTTGAAACTCCCCTCTCTGTGAATATCACTCTTCCATGAAACTTAAAACAACTTCCGGCTGTGCCATTACAGTATAAGTATCGAAAAAAGTTACAGTTAATCAACAAATGTTGATCTATTTGCTAGCATAAATCTAAATAAATGGCTGCTAAATTAGATTGCAGCTCTACAACAACAAAAGGATATTACTCGATGAATAAATTACTGATTGCTTTAGGTTTGGCGACCACTGTTGCCTTAGTCGGCTGTAGTAAAGAAGAAGCGCCTGAAACCGGCGCAACCACAGGTGAGCATTTAGAAAATGCAGCCAATCAAGCCGGCCATGATATGGAAGATGCCAGCCGTGAGGCTGCGGTAGAAACCGAACGAGCAATGGATAATGCCGCAGAAAATACTGCTCAGGCAGCGGACGAAGCAGCTGCTGCAACGTCTAGAGCAGCAGATGCCACTGCGGAAGCAGCACGTAAAGCAACTGCAGCAACTGCTGCGGCAGTTGAAGAAGGTGCGGGAGACGTTCGGGAAAAAGCTGAAAACTGATTTTAGCATTCAGTTTGATGTTTAAAAGCCTGCGATTGCAGGCTTTTTTATTAGGGATGATTTTAAATAGCGAATGATCTAAATTGAAATTGCATTAATTCTTGATGGGATCATTTTTTATCTAAATGAGTCGACAAAATCAGATAAACTGATAAAACTTATCAAGTATTAGAATGACTTAATTGTGATTCACTCGGCAAAACGGGCTGCATTTAAACTGAAATTCAGTAGAATACCAGCCTTTATTTTTAATAATTTAATCTCCCATGTCAGTCATTGTTGCTGCTTCCCAACGGTCGAATATTTCGGTCTGGGCAGCTTTTATCTTGCTTATCATAGGTACAATCGGTGCCTATCAAATCGTAGGCTTAAATCAGGCTCTATTATTCTTGATTGGTGGTGCACTGGGCATGACCCTGTACCATGCTTCATTTGGTTTTACTTCGAGCTGGCGTGTCTTTATCAAGGAACGTCGCGGCCATGGTTTACGTGCACAAATGATTATGCTCGCTCTGGCGGTCCTGCTGTTTTTCCCGGCTTTAGGTGCAGGTGAATTATTCGGCAACCCAGTTAAAGGTAACGTTAATCCTGTTTCCATGTCAGTCATGATTGGTGCCTTTATTTTCGGTATCGGCATGCAACTTGGTGGCGGCTGTGCATCAGGTACGTTGTATACTGTAGGTGGCGGTAGCGCACGTATGCTGGTGACGCTCTTGTTCTTCTGTATCGGGTCTGTGATTGCGACCTCGCACCTTGACTGGTGGTTTGCCCTGCCACATCTTGAACCGATTTCACTGGTAGAAAGTTTAGGCGTTCTCCCTGGATTACTGTTGAGCTTTATCGTTTTTGCCATCATTGCTGCAGCAACAGTTTATTTCGAAAAGAAACGTCATGGCAGCCTGGAAATTGAGCCACGCAGTGAATATCAGGGCTGGAAGCGCTTTGTTCGTGGTCCATGGCCTTTGATTTGGGGCGGTATTATTCTGACCTTGCTCAACTTTGCTACGCTGGCACTCGCAGGTCGTCCTTGGGGCGTAACCTCTGCGCTGGCAGTTTGGGGTGCCAAAGGTGCTACGCTTGTGGGTGTTGATGTAGCTTCTTGGGATTATTGGCAAAAAGCAGGCAATGCCAAAGCACTGGCAGAATCATTATGGTTTGATATTACCTCAATGATGAACTTCGGTATCATGCTGGGTGCTTTGTTGGCAGCAAGTTTGGCAGGTAAATTTGCGCCGAATTTCAATATTCCAAAACGTTCACTGATTGCTGCTGTTATAGGTGGCATAATGCTGGGCTATGGCGCACGCCTGGCCTACGGTTGTAATATCGGTGCATATTTCAGTGGAATTGCGTCGGGTAGTCTGCATGGCTGGTTATGGCTGGTCTTCGCTTTTATTGGTAATGGGATCGGGGTAAAACTTCGTCCGATTTTCTTCCCGAATGAAAAACCGCAGCCTGAAAAACTGACCGGTTGCTAATGCTTAAAATCAAAAAAGCCCATCTGTGATGGGCTTTTTTCTGGCTTTAGGATTTACAGCGCAGCTTTTAAATTACAGCCATAACCCATGGTCTGCTGAACCTGACGATAAGTCGTATAACGATCCAGAATAAAGGTATAAAAATGATCAGCATCAGAGAAATTAGCTTTTAAATTTTCATTCTTGGCATTGGGCAATTTAATGTCATCGACCAGTTCCAGATTGTAATGTCCCAAACGGAACATATCGGCAAAATAACTATTCATCATATCGCAATAGGCGATTTTACTAGGTTTTAATGCGGTACTGCTAACGAGATGCTGGTTCAAGCTTTGCAGATTATTGACATCTAAAGGAAACTGGTGTGCGAAAGCAATGCTTTCGACTTTCTTAAATTTCTGAAAGTCTTGGGCTAACTGGACATTGAGTGCATCAAAACGTTGCTGCAGTTCCTGTGCGGTCTGAACCTGATATTTGGCTGGATCTACGACCGGTTTTTGTGGTTGTTCCGAACATGCAGTTAATCCAGTGAGCAGCGCTAATGACGTTAGCCATACCTTCATGTTTATACACTCAATTTAAATATACCAATGCTTATTATGCCTGAAAGCAGCTTGATGTACTGTTTAAAGTAATTTCTCATTCATATAACGCCAGTAGCGCTTTGGCACATATTGAATATGCAATTTCATGTTCTTGCGCGCCTGAATATTCACACTGTTAAAATAGTCTTTCCAGAGCTGATCATATAGCAGCTCTTGATCATCCAGTTCAATACTAAATGATTGACTATGACCAATCCGGATTTGTGGATCGATTATTTCAGCGTTCATCTCGACCTGATGCATCTGCCTTAAATCATAATAAATACCGTAATTACGCTGCTCGTCATAAATCAGCCAGCTTTGATCCT
This sequence comes from Acinetobacter sp. RG5, assembly GCF_031844265.1. Lineage (GTDB taxonomy): Bacteria > Pseudomonadota > Gammaproteobacteria > Pseudomonadales > Moraxellaceae > Acinetobacter. Next base: position 139,744 of record NZ_JAUZUV010000001.1, read on the forward strand.
GATAACGCTCCTGAAAATGTCGGGAAATAATCGGCAAGACATTAAAATCCGGTCTGACCAGACTCAGAAACAAACCATCTTTGGCTTTTTTAAAGCGTACAAAAGCCTCCATACGATGCTTTTCCCGCCCCACTTGCTTGGCCCATTGCGACATGCCGATCACCGCAGTATGACCATAATCTTTATCGACTGGACGCTGGTTTTGAAAGACATAGACTGCAAAATCAAAAAGAGTCTGGAACGCTGCTTCCTGCTCTGACAAAAACGTATAGTAAAAAGCACGCAAACTGCTGGAAGATACTTTCTGCTTTAATCCCTGCCACACCCGCTGCCCATGCTGATCATTAGAGGCCACATGGATAAATTCATCAAATAAACCTGTTTGTGCTTGAGGATTGGCCGTCACTATCACGTTAAATTCTTTAAACTCGAAAGCACGAAATACACAACTGAGCAGACCAGTCATGCTGCCATCAAAACAGTAACTTGCCACTAGAAACCCAATCCTAATTGAGGTGAAAGTTGCTGCTGATATTTGGATTGTCCTGACATCAAAATTTGCTGGCGAATCTGATGGGACTGCTGATCTTTCTTAAATTTCGGTGTATCTGCACAGCGGATAAAATGCTGCGCCCGGTTATAAGCCACGCCCATGCGTTTTAGCTGGTCAATATGAATCTGTCCAAAACGGCGGGCCTGTACAATTTTCTGGGCAGAACGCACGCCTATGCCGGGTACCCGTAAAATCATTTTATAGTCGGCACGGTTAATATCGACTGGAAAGGCTTCAGAATGACGCAAGGCCCAACTGAGTTTAGGATCAATCTCCAGCTCCAGATTCGGATGCTGATCATCGACAATTTCATCAGCAGCAAAGCCATAAAAACGCATCAGCCAGTCAGATTGATACAGACGGTTTTCTCTTAATAATGGCGGTGCTGAGCCGATAGCAGGTAAGGCTTTATCTTCGGGATTAATCGGGATATAGCCAGAGAAATACACCCGCTTCAGCTTAAATTCCTTGTAATGCCGGTCAGCCATTAAAATAATGTCCTGATCGGTTTCACTATGCGCGCCCACCACCATTTGTGTAGTTTGTCCGGCAGGTACAAATTTTGGAACGGACTTAATCAGCTTGCGTTCATCTTTGAGCTGGATCAACCGGTCACGCACAATGCCCAAGTCTTTTTGTACTTCGGCATGGGTTTTCTCAGGCGCAAATTTTTGCAGTCCCGCCTCCGTCGGCATTTCCAGATTAATACTCATACGATCGACATACAGTCCAGCTTCGGTAATGATCTCCTGTGATGCACCCGGAATAGTTTTCAGATGGATATAGCCATTAAAGTTTTCTTCGAGCCTAAGTTTTTTGACCACCTGCAGCATCCGCTCCATGGTGTGATCGGCTGATTTAAAAATCCCCGAACTGAGAAACAGCCCTTCAATATAATTACGCCGATAAAAATTCATGGTCAGATCGACGACTTCCTGCACAGTAAATGCAGCACGCTGGACATCATTGGAACGGCGCGAAACACAATAGGAACAGTCAAAAATACAGACATTAGAGAACAGAATTTTCAATAAGGACACACAGCGGCCATCTTCGGTATAACTATGGCAGATGCCATTCCCGGTATTGCCCACGCCCTTGTCTTTATTTTTACGGTTGCTACCGCTGGATGAGCACGACACATCATACTTGGCAGCATCGGCTAAAATTTGCAGTTTTTCACGGATACGATCAGACATGAGCTCAGAGAATATGTGACCAAAAAGCTATTATAAAGTGTTCAATTCTAGGCTAATAAGAGTTATATCTTCTTGGCGACGTAGCGTGTCGCAAGAAATGTAAATAATACGTAACCCATGCTGCAGTATTTCAAAATAAAATAACCAATATGATTTGCTTAATTTTGTGCTCAAAGGCAAAGTAAAAGCATAACAAGGAGCAAATCTATGTCTTTATTAGAAAATCTCGGAATTAAACATCCTATTTTCTTGGCACCGATGGCAGGTGTCTCTACGCCCGAGCTTGCTGCCGAAGTGTCCAATCAGGGCGGCTTGGGTTCACTGGGTCTGGGGGCCAGCAGTATCGAGGCTGCACGAGAACAGATTTTAAAGACCCAGGAACTGACAGATTGCCCTTTTCAGGTTAATTTTTTCTGTCATGAGAGTGTACCTGTAGATGAGGCTGTAGCGCAGGCATGGATTGCCCAGTTTAAAGATAAATTTGCCGAATATGGCACTCAGGCACCGGATCATTTGGAGTGTATTTATCCGAGTTTTAAAGACAATGATGACTTCCTGAATCTGGTATTGGAAACCAAACCACGGGCGGTCAGCTTTCATTTTGGGATTCCGCATCCGCATCAGATTCAAGCCTTAAAACAGGCCGGGATTCTGACCATGGTGTCTGCCACCAATTTTGCCGAAGCTAAAGCTATTGAAGCAGCCGGAATTGATATCATTATTGCGCAGGGTATTGAGGCTGGTGGCCATCGCGGGATTTTTAGCACCAAGTTTGATGCTTCAGTCAAAACCTCCAATCTGGTGAAGCTGATCAAACAGCATTCTTCCTTGCCGATTGTAGCGGCAGGCGGGATTATGACGGGTGAGCAAGCGCGTCAAATGATGGATTTCGGTGCAGATGCCGTGCAACTTGGGACTGCATTTGTGCAGTGTAAATCTTCTAATGCCAATGATGCCTATCGTAAAGCCTTATTTTCCAAGCCACTCACTCAGGTGAGTGCCAGTATTTCCGGTCGTCCTGCACGTGGCATTATTAACCACTGGCATATTGAGGTGGATACACCCGATCGGCTGGATGTTCCCGCTTATCCATATACTTATGATCTGGCCAAGCAATTACATGCTGCTGCTGCCAAACATGGGGATCAAGGGTATGGCGCATTCTGGGCAGGTTCGAACGTAGCACAGATTCGTGAAATGGAAGCGTCTGATCTGATCAATCAGCTCATACTGGAAATGAAGCATCTTTAATACTTGAATCATAAAAAAACCTCTCCACATGGAGAGGTTTTTAATTTATCTAGAATTAGCGTGTGACACGATGCCAGGCATCTTTAACTGCAAATTTCGCTTCTTCCCAGTTGAGGCGGGACTCACCTTTTAACTGTTCCCACTTGGTACGCAGTTCAGGTTCGGCACGGTCAAAATCCGTATCATGCTCATACATCGGACGATTTTCATAACCGACCCGGTAAGCACCGCGATAATCACGATCATAATCTAGATCGCCATATGTGCTACGCGTTTCATTGAAATACGGGCGATTATGATACTCATCTCTCCAGTAATTATCTTCTGCTCTCAAATGATCTGGATGTCGATAGTTATCTGCCTCAGGAAAGTTCTCTGGGTGCTGGTAATTATCTGCCTGTTTCTCATGATCAGGTGTCGCAATGTCATTACCTGCAATACCGCCAACAACACCACCGATAATACCACCCACCACTGCACCTGGAGGGCCACCGACCAGACCTGCAACTGCGCCTACCGCAGCTCCACCCAAAGTACCGGCACTGGTCGCAGCCAGATTATCTTCACCTTCATTCATGTCTGGAACACGAGGATTATCTTTCACGGGTGTATTCAAATCTGGACGTGCATTAGTATCAGTCGGATTGATATTCAGGCCTTCACTGCGTTCTTGTGGCAATTCCGTTGACGTTTTATGGCTAAACTCTGTGACTGGACGATTGGTATTTGTCATTACAGATCTCCCTCAATGATGACGATAAACAAGATGGATCACATCTGGTTTATATCTGGATAGGTTCATCTTTATATCTGGATAGGTTCATCATAGAGGAAGCTTGAGTAAGCAATGTCCAAGTCCTGTCCAGTTTAAGTGAACAAACTGTGCTGCTATGTATTAGACAGGCTGAAGTGTAAACAAAATGCAAAAATCAGCCTGCTCAAGATAAAAAAGGTAGGGATTTCATGCAAAAAATATTACATGATTCGCTGAATTTTGCCCGTCATTACTTGGTTTCCAGTAAATTCACCTGCTCGACCTGTACATCAGTCATGGTTAAACCATGTTCTAGCAGTGCATTAAAATAATCTTCTACCACATGATACTGGTCAGCGGTATTTTCTACCTGATACATGCTTTGACGAAACTCATTACTGGAACGCAGTCCTTTGGTGTACCAGGCAATATGTTTACGGGAAATTCGGCAGCCGGAATACTCGCCGTAAAATTCGTATAATTCTGTCAAATGTCCCAGCAGTACATCTTTAACTTCTGTAATACTTGGTGCGTCAAGATGTTGACCAGTTTTTAAATAATGGGCAATTTCACGAAAAATCCAGGGGCGACCTTGTGCTGCACGACCAATCATAATTGCGTCTGCACCGGTATAATCCAGCACGTATTTGGCTTTTTCCGGACTGTCGATATCACCGTTGGCAATCACAGGAATCTTCAACATTTCCTTTACGTCTTTGATTAAAGAATAACGCGCGGTATTCAGGTACATATCTTCACGGGTACGGCCATGTAAAGCTAGCGCTGCAATTCCGGCTTGTTCAGCACGTTTAGCGACACGCATAATATTTTCCTGACCGTTCAAATAACCCAGACGGGTTTTTAAGGTCACTGGCACATCAACTGCAGCCACAACTGCATCCAGAATACGCGCAACTAGATCTTCATCCTGCAATAAAGCAGAACCGGCGAGTCGGTTACAGACCTTTTTGGCTGGGCAGCCCATATTAATATCAACAATTTGCGCACCATTGGCCACCTGATAACGTGCCGCTTCAGCCAGATCATGGGGATCTGAACCAGCAATCTGCGCTGAAATCGGTGCCAGCTCTCCATCAAAATTGGCACGATATAAGCTCTTTTTACTCATGCGCAAAGTTTTGTCAGATGTCATCATTTCACTGACCGCATGGCCTGCACCAAAGTATTTGCACAAGGTTCTAAACGGACGATCGGTCACACCTGCCATGGGAGCGACAATCAAATTGTTTGACAGTTGATATGGACCAATATACATATAAATTCATCACTTTTTTGATGGGCATAGTATACTGCATCTGCCTTATTCGCTCATCTTTTCAATTAATTTACGACACCATGAATAAAACTTTCGCTTCTTGTTTTTCTTTTAAGTCATTGTCTGTACTTGTACTTTCTCTGGGTCTTGCCGGTTGTGGCAATGGTTCATGGTGGTCAAAAGATGATGAACCGACACTTGAAGTTGAACATATTCGCAAAGCTATTCCAAACCGTGTCAACCAACGTGAGTCTTGGGCACAAGATATTTATGACATTACCGAACAGCTCGGCATTCCTCAGACCAAGGAAAATGTTTGTACGATTGTGGCAGTGGTTGATCAGGAATCTAACTTTGTTGCAGATCCTACTGTTCCGGGTTTGGGTGAAAAGGCGGTTAAGGAAGTCCAAGGTCGCCTTGATGAAAAATTCAAAGATAAGCTTGGTCAAGCAATTGGTGGCACAGTTGCAGGATATTTCCAGGAAGTTCTCAAGAACCATCCGAGTCCTGAAGACAACTACTTAAGCCAGATGCGCCGGGTCAAAACCGAACGTGAACTCGACGAATTATATCGTGAAATATTTGACTATATGTCAAAGCATTATCATGTTAGCGCCCTGACTGGTGCTGCCAAACTGGTCGGCCAGAATATTGGCGAGAAAATGAATCCAATTACCACCTTGGGTTCAATGCAGGTACATATCAGCTATGCGAAAGAACATAAACGCCAAGGCGGCAATATCGCAGAGTTACGTACCGATCTCTACAGTCAATATGGCGGTCTGTATTATGGGATTCATCGCCTGATGATGTATCCGGCGGATTATGACAAGCCAATTTATCGTTTTGCGGACTATAACTCGGGCATGTATTCCAGTCGAAATGCCGCTTTTCAGAGCATGTTAAATGATTTAACTGAAGCCGAACTTGATCTGGATGGCGACTTATTGCTCTATACTAAAGATGGCGCGATCCGTTCGCAGAAGAGTCAATCTGAGCGTGAGTTAATCAGTGTTTTTGCCAAAAATAATTTTATTATCACTGAACGTCAAATCCGAGCTGATTTAAAGAAAGAAAAAGATAAAGACTTTGAAGATACGATGACTTATCGTGGTGTCAGCAAGCTTTATCAGGAAAAAACGGGTAAAGATCCTATCTATGCCATTATGCCTGAAGTGGTCATTTCCGGACCAAAATTAAGTCGTGATTATAATACTAACTGGTTTGCTACCCGCGTCGATGGTCGATATCAAACATGCATGCGCAAAATCAAAAATCTAAAACTCTAGCCTTATTTGATTTTGATGGAACCCTGTATCTACATGATAGCTTTACCGGGTTCATTTTCCATGCCTTAAGAAAACGGCATATTGTGAAACGCGGCATGCAAATTTTGCCATGGATACAGGCCTATTATTTAAATTTCTATCCGGCACACCGCATGCGACCCAAATTGTATGCCAGCATGTTTAAAAACAGTGATGCAGAGGAAATTCTGCAATTAGCTCAGGATTATGCACAACAACTAATATTCAAGTTGAATCCGAAATTATTAGAACAACTTAAACAGCATCAACAATTAGGACATGAAGTCGTGCTGGTATCAGCCTCATTGGATTTGTATCTTAAACCGGTGTGCAGTTATTTAAATATCGATTTAATCTGTAGCGAAGTTGAAATCAAAGCTGGGAAATTGACAGGGTTTTATCAAACTCCTGACTGTAGTAACACACAAAAGAAAATTAGAATTCTAGAAAAATATAATCTGGATAATTATGCTGAAATTTATGCTTATGGGAATAGCGAAGAAGATCAGGAAATGCTGAGTTTGGCACATCAACGCTATCTGGAAGGACAAGATCAGCAATTGCCAAAAATTAATCTACCATCCGATTCAATGACATATTAGGGCTTTAAAATTTCCGCTTTATTGATACGCCATAATAATCTTTAACAAGCACTTAAATGACAGATGAGTTGTCGCTCAATGATACTTTTAAGGCAGATCTGATGACTGAATCATCCAGACTTTTTTGTTTAAATATAAGCTTCATCCATAAAAAAACCACCTCAAATAAGGTGGTTTTTAGCTTTAAGAAATATTATTTCTTAAACGGAAATGCATATTTCACAATACGTTTGATTACGCTGCCATACTGTTTTACCAGACTGGCATTGTTGTAGTTCAAACCATATTTTTCACACACCGCCTGAACTTTTGGCGCCATTTGGCGGTAACGACGGGCAGGCACATCAGGATACAGATGATGTTCAATCTGGTGACTTAAATGACCCGTCAAGATATGGAATGCTTCAGAACCGGTCAGGTTAGATGAACCACGAATCTGGCGCATATACCAGTGACCACGGCTCTCATTTTGCAGTACCGATTTCGGGAACACCTCTACATCTTTGGTAAAGTGGCCACAGAAAATAATACTGAACGTCCAGATATTACGCAGACCATTGGCCACCATATTACCCGTCAAAACTGGCAAAGCAGCAGGACCTGCAATCAATGGAAAGAACACATAATCTTTAAACAATTGTTTACCGATTTTGTTCTGCATTGGGCGCCATTCTTCTTTGGTCTGCTCTTTGCTTTTGCGACCTTTGAAATATTTACCCAATTCAAGGTTCTGAATGGCCACGCCCCACTGGAACAGCAAACAGAATGGCACCGCATAAATCGGTTGTAATAAATAACCCGGTTTCCAGCGCTGTTCCGGGAAGAGGCGTAATAAACCATAACCGATATCATCATCCATACCCTTGATATTGGTATAGGTATGATGCTTAAAGTTATGTGTTTGACGCCAGTTGTCTGAAGTCCCTACGATATCCCATTCATAGGTCTGACCATTCAATTTAGGATCATTCATCCAGTCATATTGACCGTGCATGACGTTATGACCCAGTTCCATATTTTCCATGATTTTGGCAAAGCCCAACAGGCCTGTCCCCAACAACCACGCTGGCGGGAACCAGCCTGCAAACAGCAAAGCACGACCGGCAATCGATGAATAGCGAATGGTTGAATAGACACGACGGATATATTTGGCGTCTTTTTCACCCAGATCATCTAGCACTTCTTGCTTAATCGCATCGAGCTCACGTGCAAGTTCATCAAGTTCAAACTGGGTTAATTCACGGTTTTTAGGATTTTTAAAATACTGTAATTTTACTGGCATATTCATAGGATAAAACTCGCTTATAAGTCGATGACAAGGTCAGTCTGCGCTGAGTTAATACAAATTTTGAGCAGGTTGCCGGGTTCGGTATTTTGTGCACCGTTGACCAAATTCTTGGTCGAACCTTCTACTTTATTGCAGGCACATTTATTACAAATGCCCATACGGCAACCATGGGTCGGTTTAATATTTTGCTGTTCCAGGCTCACTAGAATGGATTGGCCTTTTGGAATGCTGACAATTTTTTTCGACTGGGTCAGGGTGACATTAATAAAGCCGGTATCCGATTGATCCGCCAAGCTCATGCTAAATGCTTCACCTTTAAACTGTTTTGCCTGAGCAAAAAGCTGTTCTGCTTTAGATACAAAACCTGAAGGGCCACAGCAATATACGATGCTATTTTCCAGATTTTGCAGATCGGTCAGATAGGTTTCATCAAGACGTGCAGCAGCTGGCTGTTCTTGAGTGGCATACACATGAAATGAGAAATTTGCATGTTTTTGAGCAAGTTCTTCAAACCGTGCTTTAAATGCGGCATCCTGATCTTTTTTAACCCAGTACCAGAGCGTGATCGGTGCAGATAGTTCACCTTTTTTGCTCATGCTTTCCAGCATACTGAGCATTGGAGTAATACCACTTCCTGCCGCAAGCAAGATCAATGGACTTCTCTGCGCAGGCAAGGTCATATCACCATAAGGCTGACCAAATTCGATCACATCACCCACTTGTGCCTGCTCTGCAAACCAGGTGCTGACTTTACCGGCATTGACTTTTTTCACGCTTAGCAATACATGCTGAGAATCGACACGGGTCAAGCTATAGCTACGTTCATAACGAATGCCATTCACTACCACATAGACCGGATGATGCTGCCCTGCTTCACCAAACTTAAATAAGCGATTCACCTGAATTTTCAGACTCAGCATATCCTGTGCTGCATTTTCTTTGTGCACGATCTTGCCTAATGGCTGATTCAACGACCATACAGGATTGAGTTTCTGAATCCAGAAATTAATCGCATGCTGATCGATTACACTGTCAGACAGTGCATTCAACGGCGTTTTAAGTTTTTGGAGTACATGCATCGTTTGCGACATCACCTTGGGTTTTTAATTATTATACACATGTATATATATTTGTATATACAACCGTATTGTTTCTAATCATTTCACAAGCTTGACTGGCTCGGTTATAATAAAATGATTCATGCATGAACCTATCGATGAACGAGCCTTCAATGAAAATAAGCAGTGACGCATCTTTATTACAATCGAAAAGCATTGATGAGCCGATTATCGTACGGAGTGTCGGTCGCAAGGCCACCATTACCAAGGAAGAACTGTTTCAGGCTGCGTTGAATCTGATTGGGCCACAAAAAAGTATTTCCTCTTTAAGTCTACGTGAAGTCGCGCGTGAAGCTGGTATTGCACCGAACAGCTTCTATCGTCATTTTAAAGATATTGATGAACTGGCCATTGAGCTGATTGATCGTGCCGGAATTGTATTGCGTCAGATTTTGCATGAAGCACGTCTGCAAGCTTCTCGCCAGAACAGCATCATCCGCAGTTCTGTGGAAGTTTTTATTGCCCAGCTGGATGCCGATGAAGGCAATCTGAGCCTGTTATTACGTGAAGGCTATACTGGCTCCAAGTCTTATAAACAGGCGGTAGAACGCCAGTTAAATTATTTTCAGCAGGAACTTCAGGAAGATTTGATTCGTCTGGAACGCCTAAACAATAAGAAGTTATTTCATCCGGATATTGCCGCCAAAGCCATTACCCAACTGGTCTTCAACATGGGCGCCAATGTGATTGATATGCCTGCCGAAGACCGCAAAGAAATTGCCGAACAGACCATGATCATGATCCGGATGATTCTGGAAGGTGCACGTCATCTGGAAGATTCTCAGCTACGTTAATTTTCCGATTTGCATGAACTAGTATAAAAAGAGACGTAATCAGCGTCTCTTTTTTATGATGATTACAAAAGTGCGAGTTGAGCTTTGACTGCCTTTGCAGTGGCTTCCGGATACTCAAGCGGGAACATATGCCCGCCCTCGACCACAGAATAATTAATCCGATAAATCTTGTGCATCCCTTGTGGCAACCCCTGCTGATAAAACTGGCTTTGCTCTGCAGTCATCAGATGCATCGGCACTTCAGGCGGTCGGCGTGGCGTTCTCCACCACCAGGCTGGCACAGTCCGGAAGATTTCCGCTTCTATCTGTTTTGGAATAGTTAACGTCACCCCACCACGTTCAGGTTCTGGCTGAATGCCGCTCTCGATATAATCAGCAAAACATTGCTCATCGAAATTTTTAAATAGACGGTTAGATCGCAAAGCTTCAATCGCGACCTGTTTCGATGACCAATGATCTTTGCGTTTTAGCGTAATTCCTGCGGGTGTATAACGATCGACACTTTTTAGATTCAGCTTTTTCATCAGTTCGAACATGGCGCTGTTTTTTCCAATCACAAACGGTGGATCCATAATGACCAGTTTAGAAAACAGTTCGGGACGGCGATACGCCGCCATCAGGGTCACCAGACCGCCGAAGGAATGCCCTAAACCAATCACCTGTTGATGAGGGAATTGCTGCTCAATATCTGCAATGACTTCATCGACCAGATAACGCCAGTCTCGCGTAATTGGATATTGCGGATTCATGCCGATAAAGGGAATCGCTTTGACTTCATAGTCTTGCTGAAAACAATGCAAAAACTTTTGATAAGTTGCCGCAGGGATACCATTAGCATGAGTAAAATGTAGGGCTTGTTTCATTATTTTTTAAACGCAGCGCGTATTCATCCTGAAATCATCGAATGAGCTTACTGATCTATTCCTTGATTCGGCAGTGCAAAAATGCTCAAAACATGACCTCAAAGTCATTTCTCTGCACTTCTTCAGAATTTAAAGTCTATTTCTGCGATACAGTCAAATGTTGCATCGGTAGAAAAGTCGCGCCGCAACTGGCCTTATCCCCCGCGATGACCACTGCCCGTCCTTTGACAGTAATAGACAAATTGCTGGAAATTGCGGTGACCAGAGTCTGACATTTGGGACAATAATGCTTCATCCCATTTAAATGCACGGCAATACCATTGATCAAAAAAGAGAGTTCACATTCAGTCACCATGCCGCCATGACTGGTCTTTGTGCCAAGGGTAATCAGTGCTTTTGACATGCTTTGTCATTCTTATTATTCAGTAGACTGATTTTAAACAGGAGAAAAATGACAGACCAGCATTCTCCGACAAGAAAATAATAAACCCGGATTTTTCCCATAAAAAAAGCAGCCCGAAAGCTGCATTTTTTAATGATTTAAAGCTTAAGGCTTGACGACGACCATCACCTGAATGGCTTCCGGTGTTACCGATAGACCATCCAGCAGGCTTAGACCTTCTTTCTGCAACTTCTGTAAACGCGCAATTTCATCTTCACGGATACTTGGGTTGAACTGCTTCAAATAGGTCAGGCGATCAATTTCATATTGCCATTTATTGCCATACACTTCTTTGGCTTGCTGCTTGAAGCCCGGCAATTCACTGCGTGCCAGTTCAAGCGCCTGTTGATAACGTGCTTCGATCACATCACGACGTGCTTTCACCACCTGACGACAGCTATTGCCATCTAAATGATGCAGGTACGGTTTCAGGATTTCTGGTGCGATCTTCTGTGATAAATCCTGACCTTTTTCACTCAGCAAGACACGAATCAACTGTTGCGGCAAACTAGACGGCAAGTTCAATGCTTTCGGTGCTACCACATCGACCTTGAACCAGACTTCTAACAATACCGAACCTTGTGGCAATGCTGCAGATTTTAGTACCGCAACGTTGGTGCTACCAAAGCCTTGCGTATTGATCATCTCCATCACGCTTTCAGTGAATGGATGTTCAAGTGTCAGGTATTGCGCATCTTCACGAATTTGTGCCTGATCACGATAGAAAGTAGCGGTAATTCCCTCTTCATCCAGCGTCAAACCTTGAACCTGCATTTGATCGGTTGGCTTGATGATCACTGTACCGTTACTTTGCTCATCAAAGTCGATATTCGTGGACGCCATAAAGCGCTTCATGAAAATCGGCAAAGTGGTATTGTCGTCATAATCTTCAAGCGCGTTGACAATTTCCTGTGCTACCACCGGACGGCAAGAGTTGTATTCCAGCAGACGGTCACGACCTTCCTGCAATTCAGCTTCCAGCGCTTCACGTTGCACGCTGACTTCTTCTAGCAGGTCTTCAAACTCTTGTCCTTTATCCGCCAATAGACAGTCTTTCAAGCGAACAATAAAGTTTTCTTGCAAGGTCTGTGCAGTTGGAGAAATATTGCTGAAAATATTCAAAGCTTCGTTATACCAGCGGAACATACGTTCTTGCGCAGTTCCTACCAGATAAGGCACGTGAATCTGAATGCGGTTTTCCTGACCGATACGATCCAGACGACCAATACGCTGTTCCAACACGTCCGGGTTCGCAGGTAGGTCAAACAGAATCAGGTCAGAGGCAAACTGGAAGTTACGTCCTTCTGAACCGATTTCCGAACAAAGCAGAATTTGCGCGCCATACGAATCTTCAGCAAAATATGCTGCAGCCTGGTCACGTTCTAATAAGCTCATGCCTTCATGGAACATTGCGGTACGAATACCGGCATGCAAACGCAGTACATTTTCCAGCGCTTCAACCACTGGCCCGCTACGCGCAATCAGTAAGACTTTCTTGTGTTTTAAATCGGTACGCAAACGCTCCATCAGCCACATCACGCGTGGATCGGCTTCCATCCACGAGCCATCTAGCTGGGCTTCTTCAGGCCACATTTGCTCACGTAATTTACCGTCTTTAGACCAGTGTTCTGGTGCCGGTAATGGTGCGGGCTGACAGTCACGTCCCGGGAAGCCCTGAATTGCTTCACGCGTATTGCGGAACAGAATACGGCCTGTACCATGACGGTCTAAAAGTTCGTGAATCGCACGGAAACGCTGTTCAGGAAGATCCTCAATTGGATGTCCTAACAAGGCTTCAATCGCAGTGAAATGCTCAGCTTCTAGCGGCAGATCTGACATCAGCACTTCTGCAATTTTAGCCGTATGCTGATATTGCGCTTCTTCATCGAGGAAACGATCCAGCGAGTTAAAACGTTGCGGATCAAGCAAACGTAGGCGTGCAAAGTGACTTTCCACACCGAGCTGTTCAGGTGTCGCCGTCAATAACAACACGCCCGGCGTATGTTCAGCCAGTTCTTCGACCAGATCATAACGGTCATTACCGCCATCTTCTTCACTCCACATCAAATGATGTGCTTCATCGACCACCAGCAAGTCGAAACCGGCTTCTAGTGCCTGTTCACGCAAATCTTCATGGTCGACCATCAAATCGACAGAGGCAATAATTTTTTGTTCGGTCAAGAACGGGTTTTGTTCAGGATCATGTTCTTTGATCGATGCAGTACGGGTCAAGTCAAACAGCGAAAACTCAAGATTAAAACGACGACGCATCTCGATCATCCACTGATATTGCAGTGAATCCGGTACTAAAATCAGGATGCGTTCAGAACGGCCGGTTTTGAGTTGTTGATGGATGATCAGACCCGCTTCGATGGTTTTACCCAGACCCACTTCATCGGCCAGTAATACACGCGGTGCAAAACGCTGACCGACTTCATGTGCAATATACAGCTGATGCGGAATCAGGCCGACACGTGAACCCACCAGACCACGCAGTGGACTGCTTTGCATATTGGCCTGCATCAGCAACGCTTCAATACGCAGGTCATACCATTCTTTATAATCAACCTGACTGGCCAATAAACGGTCTAAAGGCTTAGACAATTGGATGGTTGCACCAATACGGGTTTCATTCAGCGATTTACGTTCTTCAGTTCCATCTTCCAAGGTACGAACGACGTGATAACGTACCACGCCATTGCGGTCTTCAACGGATTCTACAATCCACTTGGTCCCTTCCTGATCCTGTAATTCATCTTTCACATTAAATACGATACGAGATAAGGGTGCATTGCTGCGTGCATAGACGCGGGTTTCATCGCTTTTCGGGAATAAAATGCTGACCGACCGCTCATCAACATCAATAAGAACGCCTAAACCGAGTTCTGTTTCAGTATCTGATAACCAACGTTGACCAATAGCAAATTGCTGCAATTTTTCCACCTTTATCTTAAGTACAAGATTATGAATATTAGGCTCAATCACGAAACGTCATTGGAGCAAAATTTCACACCTTCAAGCAATGTATTTTGACATAAAGCCCACTAAAAAGTGAGCATAATTCACGCCGATTAAAGAAGTATTTCCTAGAACGGCGCCGGACAATAAAATTCGACCAACTGCTCTGTTTGAGGATGATAAAAACTCAAACGTTCCGCGTGTAAACATAAACGCGAGCTGAGCTGTTGCTGTTCGGGTGTCGCATATAAGGTATCGCCAATAATCGGATGTCCGAGATATTGCATATGCACCCGTAGCTGATGTGAACGGCCGGTAATTGGGATCAGTTTCACCCGGGTCACAGGCTGTCCCTGAATATTAAAATGTTCAATCGCCTGCCAATGCGTGATGGCCGGCTTATGATGTGTGGGATCTGCGATATGTAAAGGCGGACGGCTTGGATCATACACCACTGGCACTTCAATAGTGCCTTCACCTTCGAGTGTACCTGCAACCACAGCCTGATAGGTTTTATCAGTCTGGCGTTCCTGAAACTGGCGGGAAATGGTTTTTTGTCCCCATTTGCTCAGACCAAAGGCCAAAATACCGGATGTATCGCGATCCAGTCGATGAATCAGTAAAGTTTTGGGTTCTAATTTGACCAGACGGTTGATCAGGCAATCTTGTAAGTCTTCTGTTTTACCGGGAACTGTGAGTAAACCTGCAGGTTTGTGGATGACCATGAAATCGTCATCACGATGTATCAGATGTTCGGTTAGAAAATTACTCAAAGTTCAATCCCAGGCTGATCGTGAAAAACAAGGCGGCAATGATAGAAAGCTTAGCCAATAATTACAATGCGCATTTATGTAAATGACGATGAAATTTCCGATTTAGCGCATAAAATTGCTCAATCGCAGCGCATCAACCTGAGGATTGTAAAATGAAGCCTGCCAATTCATGCAAAGACGGATGTTTTAGCACATCTTCATAACGGATATTGGCACCATGCGCACGCCATATACCGACCAGACTCACCATCGCTACCGAATCCAGACCATAATTTTTTAAATCGACATAGGGATCAATTTCTAAGGCATCTATATCCAGCTGTTCCGCGACAGCCAACATAATGCCTTTGGTTGACAATACATATTCTGACGGCGCACTTAAATCCCATAAGCGAGTCAGGCTATAGGTATTTAAGTGATGTATCCCCTGTGCCGAAATATTTTCAATCCACTGAATATGCTGATCTTGATTTGCCAATAAAATCGCATCATCGACCACACCGATTTGATCCGTCACACTCATCAGATGCGGCAAAATCTGTTTCAGCATCGGTGTAACCTGCCCGGCAAAAATCAGCTGCGGATGCGTTGAGGCATATTCTCCCAATTGCTGCATGCCTTGCATCAAATCATCACCGTACAAATCAACAATCGGAATATCCAGCGCTTTGGCTTTATTGGTTAGTTGAATCAAATTCACCATGAGTCCACTCTCTTGTATGCCCTGTTGCATACGCAAGTTTTGCAATCCAACTAAAACCAAAACAGATTGTGTTGAGGACAGCTGCCATTTAGCTTGGGATGGAGCAAGTTGGATTTTTTTGGGCATAGAGTACAGCATGGGAGGCTCTTATAAATACAAAATAGCATGATGATTCATGCTATTTTAGTTTAGCATTATTTGAAAAACACTTTGATTTCACAGATGATTATTGTTCTAATTTCGTATAATCGCCATTATATTAAATATGCCTAGAGTTGATTAACGCGACTATCCTAAAAATAGGGTGATTTAGCCAAATAAGGACTAAATGCTAAAACTAAAATAAGCAAAAGAGGAGTATCTGAGGCACTAAAAATCACTCTGCCCAATGAGTCCACTCAAAAATTTTCTTCGGGTCATCAATTTCATAAATTCGCCACTTCTTATCTAAAAAACCTAATGGAAAAACCTCATTCGATATATCGTTTTGAATAAAGTGGTTAAGAATATAAATGCTTGAATTAAGAATATCTAATACGTTATTTGATAACATTTTTTTTGTATTTTCAATGCTATTTTTCTTTTTTGAATGAATAATTTCATTTCTAAGGGTTTCTAATTCTTTAAACATTGACCAATACTTGATTTGCTTAGGTGATTCACAGTTCAAAATATTTGGAATAATTTCAGTGAGTTTTTCTGAAGTTGGTATCCATTTTTCAATTTGAGAAATTTCATAGACTTCTTGAATACCTTTTGAGTTTGTTTTTTTATAAACGAAGTCATTAGGGATTGTGGCGTTGCAAAATGCTTCAACTGCTTTATAAGAAAAAACAGATGCTATTTGTATTGTTCAATATAGTCATAAAATAACGAGACATTTTCACTATAAAAATCTTTATTCTTTTCCATATCTTTTTTAAGTTTTTCTAGTAGATTTTCAGCTTCATCTCTAGCTTTAGTAAATATATTCAATGATAGTCCGATCTCATTAGGAAGCGATAAATTGATCTCTTTATTATCAATTTTTAAATCTAACATTCTCTGTAAAAAAACCAATTGATCGTTTTTTTTAACATTATAAATTAAGGGTTTTGAGCACCTAATATCTGGAATTTTGTAAGAGCCGAAACCTGTCTCAGATTTAGAGTAGCTGTTCACAACATGAACACATACCATTTGTAAATTTACTAAAGCTACGTTCATAAAAATTCCTTCAAAATCATTTTTTTATAGTTATAGATAAGAATTGAGCGAGTGTCTACGAGCGATGACTGCTTCTGTCGCATTTGAAAATTAAGTTTTCCTAAAATTAATATAATACATGTTATATGAAATCCTCTGTAAATTTCATTTTAAAACAAACTCTTATATTGGTGTAAAAAGCCCAATCATTAGCGATTGGGCTTTTTAGCTGACATTTCACATTCCACGCTTCATTTTGGAACATCTTTGGATGATTTTATTAAATTGAGCTGATCAATTTCTATTTTAGATTAGCTTTGCTGCGCCAAAAACTTCTCAATCGCTACCTGTGCAATCTCCGCATCTTCAAACGACTTTACACCTGACACGCCCATTGCACCTACCAACTGCCCTTGATACATAATCGGTTCACCACCTTCCAGCATTCCTGAGAAACTTTCCATGGTCAGAAAACCCATCTGTCCGCCTTTGATAATATCCTCAAACAGCTTGGATGGATGGCGACCCATTGCAGAACATCTGGCTTTTTCGATGGCCAGATTTGCAGTCATCGGTGCTGCACCATCCATACGTTTCATCGCAAGCAAATTACCCGTTTCATCTACGACTGCAATACTGACATTAAAACTGTTCTGAATGGCATATTGATGGGCTTGATCTAATAAAAATTCCGCATCGCTTAAAGTCAAATAATGTTTGGTTTGCATGAAAATGATCTCTAATTTTAAATGTAATTCCCCCTAAGCCTGAGCCATATATAGCGCAAGAATACTGGAGGAAGTCTTTAAATTTTCATTTCTATTCGATAGATGAAAGCCCTCTCCTTTAAGGAGAGGGTTTGGGAGAGGTATTACGCTTTCATCTCAGCAAAAGTTTCTTTAGCCGCTTGAATCGTGTAAGCAATATCTTCATCACTATGCGCAGCAGAAATAAATCCTGCTTCAAAAGCAGATGGTGCAAGGTTTACGCCACGATTTAACATGCCATGGAAGAATTTACGGAACGCATCGACATCGCATTTCAGCATAGAGTCGAAGCTAGTAATATCTTCCTGATCGGTAAAGTAAAGACCAAACATACCGCCCACTTGTTGGGTCTTGAATGGAATGCCTGCTTCATCAGCAGCAGTTTGTAAACCGGCGAGCAATTTTTCGAGTTGTGCGGTTAATTTTTCATAAAAACCTTCGGTACGTAAATGCTTGAACATCTCGATACCGGCACGCATTGCCAGTGGATTACCCGACAATGTACCTGCTTGGTATACCTTACCCAATGGTGCAATACATTCCATCACTTCACGCTTACCACCAAAAGCGCCCACTGGCAGACCTGCACCAATGATTTTACCTAAAGTGGTTAAATCCGGAGTAACGCCATAATGTGCTTGCGCACCACCCAAACCGACACGGAAACCGGTCATTACTTCATCAATGATAAACACTGAACCATGTTCATCACAGACATCACGAATCGCTTGCAGGAAACCGTCAATTGGTTTCACCAAGTTCATGTTGCCTGCGACTGGCTCAACAATCACGCCGGCAATTTCCGAACCAAATTTGGCAAAGCATTCTTTTAAAGTCGCGATGTCGTTATATGGAAGTGTCAGCGTATGTTTTGCAAAATCCGCTGGCACGCCTGCAGACGTCGCTTCCCCTTCACCACTGGTCAATAAACCTGAACCGGCTTTTACCAATAATGAATCCGAATGACCGTGATAACAGCCTTCAAATTTTACAATCTTGTCACGGCCAGTATAACCACGCGCTAAACGAATCGCGGTCATGGTCGCTTCTGTACCCGAGTTGGTCATACGAACCAGCTCAATCGATGGCATGATCTCGCAGATAATGTCTGCCAGTGTGGTTTCATGAACTGTGGGCGCACCAAAGCTCAAACCGTCTACTGCGGCATCCTGAACCGCTTTAATAATCGCTGGATGCGCATGACCCAAAATCATCGGCCCCCATGAACCTACATAGTCCACATAACGTTTGCCATCGACATCATACAGATACGCACCTTGGGCTTTTTCGATAAAGACCGGCGTCCCACCGACACTATTAAATGCGCGTACAGGTGAATTGACGCCACCCGGGATATGTTTATTGGCTTGTTTGAACAATTGTTCTTGCTTTGGAGATAAGCTCATGAAGGCACTCGACTCAAAATTAAATCAATCAAAAAATTTTATGCTATAGCTTGAAAAAGCGCAGACCATTCATCTAAACGTTCAGGAATGGCATTCATAGGAAGTCCCAATATATCACTAATCACCGCGCAATAATCCGCACCTGACTCAATGACATCCTTTGAATTTTCAACCGTTAAACCACCAATGGCACAGAGAGGCACGTTCAATTTTTCTTTGGCCAGTTTTAAGGTTTCAAGACCAATATTACCCGCTTCAGGTTTACTATCAGTCGCATAAATTGCTCCAAATGCCACATAATTCGCACCATCGGCAATGGCCTGTTTAGCCAGCTCAAGTGAGTTATTACAGCTACGGCCAATCAACACGCCTTTAGGCAAACGCGCAACAGCGTCGACAATCGAACCATCATCCTGGCCTAAATGCACACCCACGCCGTATTTAACCGCCATTTCCAGATCATCGTTAATCACGAAAGGTACGCCATATTCAGCACACATGGCTTTCATGTACTCGATTTCGTAAATTTGATCTTCTTTCGCCACTTTTTTACGGCGATATTGCAAGACCGCAACACCACCATTGGCCATTGCACCTTCCAACTTCGCCAATAAAAGCTCTAATGGATCATCATTGGTAATTAAATATAAACCGCGCATCTTGCTCGCCACTTGCTAGGATGGCTCTATTATAGGCATAACTCGGTTTAATTGCCGCCATCTTGCTGTTTCTAAGACTGGGCAGCAACAGATTTGCAGTTTTTTAGCGCAATTTGTCAATTAAATCTCAAATATCACCATTTTCAGGGATATACGGACTTTCAAATCTGCGTTTTAATGGCCTTATAACAATAATTATAACGTGTTAATGCTTACGCCCTCCGACAAACGCTTTTAGGATTTTGCAGATAACTTGGTGGAGAAGTTGCAAAATTCTAAGAGCGATTTTTTTGTCTTTTTTTCGCCTGGCTCAAGCGTACTCAAATTAATTAATATTAAAAATACCCATTTTCAGGGATAGCCCAATCGGCGCGAAGCGTCTTAAATAGCCTTAGACACAGAAAATAAACAGAAAAATAAATACCTGTGTTTGTAATACCCGATCCTTTCTGGTTTTGAGTCATTCGTTTGTGGGAAAACGTTTCAAAGCCAGAAAGGATCTTTTACTTTCAGCACAAATCCACATGAATTCTTCTATGAATATTTACACAATAGCATGAGCAAAATCTTGAACATTTATTGGTAGCAAACAGGCATAAAAAAAGCCCGGAGAAGGTCGCTCCAGGCTTGGAAAACTGATGTATTAATTAAAATATAATGGTTGATCAAAAAACCTAATCTGCAATACCATAATTATTAGAATAATAATTCTAGACTTGCAAGGCTTTTATCGAAATTTCATGCTTTAAGTGGGCACATTCCGATAAAAGTCATTCTGGCTTAACGGGAAATTTTATCGTATTTAAGGTCGATCAGACTGATATTACCACGCAGGACATCGGCAAACATGCGCCAGTCCGAGATAAAGCTATATACAGGCTGTTTGAAGCTGGCTGGTTTATTGCGCTCAAAGATAAAATGACCGACCCAGGCACAGGCATAGCCCGAGAGTAAACCATATGCAAAATATCGCGGCTTGCCTTGACGAATGGCTTTGGCAAAACAGTATAAACCGATGCTACTGCCGGCCACGTGCAGACGGCGGCTAATAATATGCCGATGCTCAGTCAAATAGAAGCGATAAAATTCATGATAGTTCTTAATCGGCATCTGGGGCTGAACCATCACCTCATTCTTACTTTCTGGTTGTACTTGTACATTCATCTATCATCATCCTGACGTTTTTTGTTTTACCTTAGCGTATATTTTAGCCAAATAACAGCCTTTTGATGCGCGCTTCAATGCATCTTGCACATCCCCGTGAAGGCCTGAATCCGATCGTTTTAGCCTAAAATGAACCGATGAAATCTAAGTTTCAAACTTCTGTTTAAGCTTTTTATGCTCAGTCAAGTCTTACATGCATTTTGATTTTGGTTACAATCTGCTGCGCACAAATCTAAAAATATAATTGCGGCTGCTGTCCGCCTCATTTTAAAACCTTATTCAAGTGAAGATTCAGTACTTAATTGCACTGAACAGATAGGATGATCATCATGGTTGAAGTTGAACTCAAGTTCCAGATTCCTGCGGCAAGACGCACTGCGCTGCTCAAGGCACTTGATCCGAAAAAGTCTCAACAGATCCAGCTTCAAGCCAAATATTATGATACGGTCGACCGTCAACTGGCCCGGCATGGGGTAGCACTGCGTCAGCGTCTGGAAGGTACACGTTGGGTTCAAACCCTAAAAGCGGCCGGAAAAAGTCATATCGAACGCTTTGAACATAATCATGATCTAGGGGAATTAACCGCATCTCCTGAACTGGATTTAGATATTTATAAGGAATTTCCAGAAGCCGGGGCAATTCTCAGCAATGCGCTCGGCAATCAGTTCGACCAGCTCCAACTCCAGTTTGAAACCGATATTTCCCGTACGTTAAGGGTGATTGACTATGAAGATACCCAGATCGAAGTCAGCCTGGATATTGGACAGATCCGCACACAGGAGGCCGAGCAAGAAGTACATGAAGTCGAGTTCGAACTAAAAAATGGTTCAATTCAACATCTACTGGCGTTTAGTTTTGAATGGGTCAAGAAATACCAGCTCTGGCTCGATGTACGCAGCAAGGCTGAAATAGGCAATCTATTGGCCACTTCACAGCGCGTCAGTCCTGCGACCCTTAGCAAAGAATTTCAGATCAGCAAAAAAGACAGCGCCAGTAAAACCATGTACAGTCTGATTGCACAGCAGATGCAGCATTTATTGCCGAATATCGCGGCGATTGCAGCTCAGGTTGCAGAGCAGGAACATATTGATCAGGCACGACTGGCACTGGATCACTTATATCTGACCTTGCTGCTCTTCAAAGACTGGCATCCACAGCTTTCGGACAAATGGGCACATCAACTGGCGGCCTTTAAGCAGCAATTTGAACATTTGCAACATTTACAGCATATGCAAAACAGCTTGGCCGGCTTCCTGCAAAATCCCACCACGGCAGAAAACCTGAGCAAAGATATTCTGTATGCGCAGGAGAAACTCGGTAATCTGGTCAAATCTACCCAGAATGTGCATCATTATCTGGAATTACTGATGTTCAGTTTAAATGAAAATGAGCATGCCTCGCTGGACTTGAAAACTGCTGCTCAAACTGCCTTGCAACAGCAATATAAAGCTTTGCAGGAACAAATGAACCAGACCGATATCACTGATTTTGAAAGTCTGGATCAATTGTCGGGCCGGATTCAGGAGCTCAAATTCAGCTTTCCGATTTTAACCACGATCTATGATGTCAAAAATTTGCAGAAATACAGCAAAGCGCTGAACGATGCTCAACTGGCAGCCAGTGAATATCAAACTTTGGCCTCTTCTGCAGTTTATATTCAGCAGACCGAGCTGGAAGCAAGTGACTGGTTTGTGCTGGGCTGGCTGACCGCCAAGCAGGAAGTCTATGCGCAGAAACTGCTTGAAGCGACCGAACAGTTCTTGGTCAGTCGTAAATTCCTGAAATAAACATATTGAAATAAATATCACAAGAAAAACTCAAAGCACGCCTTCTCTGGCGTGCTTTTTTGTTGCAGAAGCACATCACACCCCTGCCGATCTTTGGGCTATATTAATCTATAAAACCCACATCGCGGAGGAATGACCCGATGGCAGAAATAGAACTCAAATTCCAGATTCCGCCACAGTCTCGTGTACAATTTGAACAGGACATTCAGAAACTTCAGCCGACTCGGCATCGTCTGTGTGCACGCTACTTTGATACTGAAGCGCAACAATTACAACAACATCAGATTGCCCTGCGGCAACGTCTGGAAGACCAGCAATGGATTCAAACCCTGAAAGCAGCGACTGAACAACAATTTGAACGTTTTGAACTTGAGCATGAATTAAAAAGTCCTCCGGAACATTGTGATTTTCAGTTATATCGCAAACATAAACCGGCGAAAAAAATCCTAAAACAGGCGCTCGGTGATTTAGAGACACCACTCATTTTACAATTTGAAACTGATGTCGTACGCTATGTCCTGACAGAAAGTCATCTGGACAGTCAGATTGAAATTGCCTTTGATGTCGGAGAAATTCGACACAATGATCAAGCCATCGATATTTATGAAGTCGAATTTGAGCTTAAATCCGGCCAGCTGAGTGAATTGATTGATTTCATTCAGCCCTGGGTTCAGTGTTATGCTTTGTGGCTGGATACACGGAGCAAATCGGAACGCGGTTATGCCTTATTACATGGCGAAGAGAATCTGCCGGTTCAGCATCAGCTTCCCTTAGTGCTTGAACAGAAAGATCAGATCAGTACGATTTTGCAAAAGATTGTTGCCAATTGCCTGACTCATCTTTTCCCCAATGCTACTGCAATTGCTGCCGAGAATTATAATAGTGATCATGTGCATCAGGCACGTGTCGCGATTCGGCGTTTGCGCAGTGCCTTTAAAATTTTCCAGTCCGTGACCGAACATGTACAGCCAGAATGGCCAGAACAGCTGCGGGATATTTTTCAGCAACTGGGTTCTACCCGAGATCGTGATGCCTTGGCAGAAAGCCTGATTCCACAACTAGAAAAAGCAGGTTCCCCCTTACTGAAATTACCACCACACCGACAAAAACAGCCAGATATCAGTGCGCTGTTCAGAAGTCCTGCTACCGTAGAACTAATGCTGCAACTGTTCAGCTTTAGCCAAGAAAAAACGGATAACAAAGCCAAATCTTCTCATAAGATTTTATGTAAAGGCCTGAGCAAGCTGCATCAGCAAATCTGTCAGGATGCCGAGAACTATCAAGAACTGGATATTGAATCCCGGCATCGGACACGCAAACGGGTCAAACGCCTACGCTATAACGTAGAATTCTTACAAAGCCTGTTTCCTGAAAAAGAGGTTAAAGCCTATCTAAAAGCCTTAAAACCCTTGCAGGAAAGCCTCGGGCATTATAACGATCTGTTTGTAGCAGACGAATTATTCAGACCTTATGTCAAACAACAGGCCAAGGCCTGGTTTGTGCTGGGCTGGATAAGTGCGGAACAGCAGCGTTTGTCGAGTGAAGCAGCAGAGCGTTTACAGCAGTTTGCAGAAAATACCAAGCCCTTCTGGTAAGACCGGGCTTGGTCAAACTGTGCTAGCGATATTTGCCGAATACTTTCCAGGTATTATTGTCTGCCAGAGGATCGTTATAACTGTCGCTGCGTTGCTTGCGTGGCTTATCGCGTGCATCGACCAGTTCAAAATGTGGCTCAACACTCAGCACAATCCCATTCACATAAAAACGGGTGCGCGTATATTCGCTCTGGCCATGCTGAAACACATAAGTGCGTAAATCCACAAATTCACGGTGTGCCACCAAAGCTGCAGTATCGTCACTATCAAGCCACTGCCGCATGGCTGCAATCTGCTCGGGTTCGAACTGGCCGCATTTTTCGATCAGGCTGGCGACCCCACGAAAAGTTTTGGATTCCTTGGCGCGGGTTTTATTAATGCGAATCCGGTCAACATGAAAATAAAACAGCGGCAAGTTTAAATAACTCGGCAGATGGATCGCATCCAAGATTTCATCTTCCATAAAAGGCTGAAACAGATCCTGTGCCCTTTCAATCAGCCCGAGCCACTGGCTATAGTATTCATCTACCTGTGACTGGCTGCCATAATAAATCGGCAAGCCTTCAACATTGGCTAGATTTGCTGGTGGCCAAATATTCTGGCGCAATAAGGCAATATCACTTTTTAGGCTTTGTACTGCAATCGCATCCTGCATGGCATTCACTTTTATATGCTTAGGCTATTTTTTAGATTAAGGCAAAGGTTTAGTTTCTGCAAGGCTTTGCCTATAATTAACGATTGAGATTTTAGTGTTAGGAACAAATTCATGGTTCAAAAGATTGAAGCAACCGATGTAACCGAAGAAGAAGCGTTAAATGCGGCATTCTTTGAACGTGCTGATGAATTTATTCAACAAGCCAACGAGTTTTGTCGCGTAGAAAAAGGCTCACAGGAAAAACCGAGCGATAAGCGCGGTCAAGTCAGTGCGGCGATGTTATTTGGTACTGCCCGTTTCAATACCTGGGTGGCAGCGAATAACTTTAAAGATGGGAATGAAATGCGCGATGCCAAAGATCAGGTCATGTCTTATATCTTGCAGCAATTTCAAATGATGCTGGAAGATAACTATGATGAATACTGTGAACAGTTCGAAAACTATTTACGTTTCCGTCACAATGAAGAGTTTCATGCCAACAAGCATAACCATGATCACAAGCATGATCATTGATTAAAATACGAAAAGCCCCGCGGGGCTTTTTTTATTTGCTGTCATTTATCATATTGACTTTAAAGTGATTTAAGCACTATATAAATTGAATAATAAATAAACGAAAACAAGGCATAGCATGCAGCAACTTCCCTTCCCGATCATTGACCCTCATATCCACCAATGGGATCCGTATAACACGCCACATGCGGCAGCGCTCGCGGTCAAGCTGTTCGGCAAGCACCCCAGATTGCTGGACAAAATGGTGCGGCTGCTAAAACCTAAAGATGTAATTGAGACCATTGGACTGACTCAGCATCTGACCGCCCCTTATCTGCCTGCGAATTACAAGAAAGATCTTGGGCATTACGAAATCGAACAAATTGTACATGTCGAAGCCAGCTGGCATGATCAGAAAGGTACAGGCGTGGTGGATGAAACCCATTTTATCGCCGGACTTCCTTTTGATCAGCATAATATCCGGCTAGGTGGGATTGTCGCCACGGCGGACCCACGACAGAAGAACTTCAAGCAACTGATTCAACTACATCGAGAAGCTTCTCCCAAGTTTCGCGGCATCCGTAAAATGGCTGCGGTACATCCGGATAAAGGGATTCATGCCTGGACCAATGAACCGCATCTCTATCGCAACAAAAATTTTCTGAAAGGCTTTGAGGAACTGGCCAAGCAAGATTTAAGCTTTGATGCCTGGGTATATTCTCCCCAGATTGCGGATGTTACTGCGCTGGCCAAAGACTTTCCAAACACCCCTATTGTGCTGGATCATCTGGGTACGCCCGCAGGTTTATTTGGCAAGGTGGGCAAAGCTACAGGCAAGACCGAACAAGATCGCGCCCAGATATTTGCAGACTGGAAAGATCAGTTGACAGAACTGTCTGAATGTCAGAATGTATCGACCAAAATGTCTGGTCTGTTTATGCCCGTTTTAGGTCATGATTTTCATCAGCAGAAACGGCTGGCAAGTAAACAGGAATTAGTGGAACGTGCAACTCCCTTGATCCAGCATGCTTTAGACTGCTTTGGTTCTAAACGCGTGATGTTTGCATCCAACTTTCCAATGGACAGTGTCAGCAGCTCACTCACCAACATTATTGATGCCTTTAGCGATATTGTACAGGACTACAATGAAAATGCGTTAAAGCCGATCTTTTATGAAAATGCTAAAGCGTTTTATAAATTAGAAGAATAAGAGTCTGGATCCTTAAAAAAGGAGGAAAATACATATGCTCTGGGAAGAAATGATCGCTAGTCCCTTGTCAGAAAAGCTTTTATATACTTGCTTGGTGATCTGTTTTAGTGGAATCGCATCCTACTATTACCAACATATGATCCACTTACCCTTTAATAAAGATATCGCTTTAGGATCAATCTTGGTATCAGGTGGTATTTTCCTTTTTCTCTTTGCCACTTTCTGGTGGAGCTTGCCCTGCGCTGTATTATCTGGTGTTTTAGGTGGAATCCTGTTCACCAGAAAAGTTACTTAAATTGGGCTTTTAATAATATGGTAAATAAAAAAACCCCCTCATTTGAGGGGATTTTTTTTATCAACACTATGATGTTTTAACTTGCTTACCATACTGATCAGCCATCACTTCAACCAGCTGGTCCGGCTTGATGTATTTTTTGATCATGGCATCAATATCAGCTTTATTCAGTTTAGCAATCGCCTGATCACGTTTTTCCCGGTAAACCAGATTACGGTCTTTTTCCAGCTGTGGAATCAGCATAGTATGAATACGACGATCATCTTCAAGTGCAGTTAAACGCTGTTTTAAGATACTGGCTTTTGCCGCTTCGACTTCCTGTTCAGTCACGCCACGTGTCAGCAGTTCATTGAGTACCTTATGCACTGCTTGGGAAACCTGTGCGGATTTTCCAGCCGTATAATTGGCACTAATCATCATGGCGCCCACATCTGCCCATTCATCGAGTTGCACATCTGCACTAAAACCATAGACCAGTGCATTTTTCTCGCGTAGCTCCTGTGCCAGTCGTGACGATAACTGTGAATCACCCAGAATATAACGAAATACCTGTAATGCAGGTGCATCGGCATGATCTGCACCGACCGGCATACTCATGAATGCTTCATAACTTCCGAATTCACGCTGCTCGGACAAAGCATGAATTTTCTGGGCTGGGTAGCTCCGATATTCCGATTTTAGACGCTCATAAGGCTGTGCAGCTTTCCAGTCTGAAAAACTGTTTTTCAGTACATTTTGCATCGATTTCGGATTAAATTCGCCCGTAACCGCGATTTGCGCATGTTGGGTTTTTAAAAACTGCTGATACAGTGCCACAACCTGTTCGCGAGTCGCTTTCTGATACTGTTTTTTGGCCAGTTCAGGCTCGAAATGGAAACGCAGATCGCCAGGCTGATAGATCTCGAGAGTTCGCGCCATCGTCAAGCTCGACACCGTATCTGGTTCAGTATAAGGACGATCCAGACTGGATAAAGTCTGCCCCTTGATCAAGTCAAACTGGCTTTGCTCAAATGCCGGGGTTTTCAGCACATCAACCACATACTGGAAAAATTCTTCAAACTTTTCTTTTTTGGCGCTGATCTGCAAGGTCAGGCCATTACCGGATGCACCAGCAGTCGCCGAACCGCCTACTTCAATAATTTTATCGGCAATCTGCTGCAAGCTTTGAGTTTTCGATGAGCGCAACATTAAATAAGCGGTCAGGTCCAGAATCTCGCCTTTATTCATCAGTCTTTGAGCGGTACCAAAATCCAGTGAAATTGTGGCATAAACCTTGTCATCGCGGGTATTCGTCGGAAACAGTGCATATTTAATGCCATTTTTCAACTTGCCACGCTGAATCTGCTGATCCTTGCTATACAGATATTGCTTGGATTCCTGTACATATTGCTTCACTTCAGCCTGATAAACACTAACATCTTTCAGTGGCTCTTCTGCTTCAGCCTGTTGATCCAGAGTTTTTGCCGGTGCTTCTGTTTGTGCCAGTTCCTGCGCTTTTTTCTGATCTTCCGGTGTCGGTAAAATATTGCCAGAAATACGGTATTCAGGTTTTAAAAAATTCTTATAGACCTGATTGATGTGATTCACATTCAGGTTTTGAATCGCGTTTAGATCTTTAAAATACTGGTTCCAGTCACCCGAATACGCCACTGCATAATCGCTTAAACGTGAACCCAAAGCAGTCGCACTATTTTTAATATTGTCGGCCTGATTTCGGGTCAGATTTTTAGCCCGGTTCAGTTCTGCCTCGGTAAATGGTTGACTATGTTCTACGCCTTGAATCAGGCCTTGTTCAATATCCTGTGGCTGATGATTCGGTGCATAGATTGCTCCCATAAACACCAGATTAAAGTCTTTATCAAGCCACGTACTGGATTGCACCGCAGTTGACTTACCAGTTTCCACCATGCTCTGATAGAGATGTCCACTCGGTTGCAAAGTATAGAGCGTTGGCGAAACAGCCAAAGCCGTTTTAATATTTTCTTCTGATTGGTTTAAATAAATATTAAACCTAGCCAGATCACTGCCTTTCTTTACTGTAAATTCACGCTGTTTGATCTGTTCCGGTTTAAGCGCTGGGACTTTCACTTGCGCTGGTACATTTCGGGATTGAATCGGACTGAAATGCGTATCCAGCTGTTTTAATACCTCTGCCTTATCAAACTTACCCGAAATCACCATGAAGGCATTATTGGGTGCATACCAGTGACGGTAAAAACGGTTTAGTTCCTGCATATTGATAGATTGCAGTTCATTCAGATCACCAATCGGCAAACGGCCTAAATACTGATTACCATAGGCCGATTTAAATACCTGATCGATCAATACCGAAAATGGCTGGTCCAGCCGGATTTCACGCTCGCGTTTTACAATATCAATTTCAGTCGGTACATATTTTTCCTGAAGCACCAGCTTGTCCATGCGTTCGGCTTCCAGCAAAATAACTTCACTCAGCGCAGTTTTTTCAGGACGGATCACATTGGTATATTTAGTCGAGTAATAATCAGTGCTGGCATTGGTCATCAGGGTATATTGATCCAGTCGACGCTGGAATTCATCCCCTTTGACATTTTCAGTGCCTTTAAAGGCCAAATGTTCCAGCAGATGCGCTAGACCACCCTTGCCTTGAGGATCATTTAGGGAACCGGTCAGATAGACCGTATTCATAAAAATCTTATTTTCTTTATCATTCGGTGCCAGGATAATGCGCAGTCCATTATCCAGTCGGTATTCTTCAATATTCTGTTCCGTTTTCACCAAAACAGGCTGTGCAAAACTTAGTACACTACAGCCAGACAATACAATCGCCAGACTTAAATTTTTATAACGTAGCAACATTCTTCATCCAAATTATAAATATAAATTTTTATTCGCGCCCATCTTAGAGAATGATTCTTTTTCTGAATAATCTATTCCAAGCCGAATCATCAAAATAACATGCCGCCTCACCTGACGACATGTATATCTATGTAAGTATAAAAATTATAGATAAATTTCAGCCTGCATATATAATTTTCCATAACCGGAAATTTCAATTCGTTCCTGATCTTGCAAGGCACAATACAATACCCCACCACGTGCTGATGCCTGATAGGCGACCAGTTCATTTTTACCAAGCTTCTCGGCCCAGAGCGGCGCGATTCCGGTGTGAATCGAACCGGTTACCGGATCTTCATTGATGCCATTACTCGGTGCAAAATAACGTGAAATACAGTCATATTGCATGTCTTGTGTGGTGATTACGACATCTAGAAAGGTATTCTGAGCAGTAATGGCTGTACGCTTGCCATTCAACTGTTTCAACAGTTCAAAATCAGGCATTTCATCCAGCACATCCTGTACCGATTCATATTCAATAATATAGCCCTGCGCGTTCAGATAAACCTGTTTAAATGGTTTATTTAAGGCCTGTCTTAAGGCCTCAGGATATTCAGCAACAGGCTCTGCACGACGGATTGGAAAGTTCATTCTGATCTTGCCATCCGCATCCTGCCGGACCACAAAGATGCCAAAATCTTTCACATGAAAATGAATCGTTTTCCCTGTACCAAACTGATTGAATAATACAAAACTGCTGGCCAATGTCGCATGGCCACAAAAATCCACTTCCTTGGTTGGCGTAAACCAGCGGATCGCATAATTGTCACTCTCCATAACTTTAACAAAAGCCGTTTCCGACAGATTATTTTCCAAGGCGATATTTTGCATCAGACCATCTTCAAGCCAGTCCTCCAGCACAATTACGGCGGCTGGATTGCCTTTAAACAATTCTGTAGTAAACGCATCCACTTGGTACATTTTCATTTTTTGAATTCCTGAATTCCCGATCTCTAGTTTAAAAGCTTTTTTGCAAGAATAAACTTGAATATGTTAATGATCTCATTAATCTGGCCTATTAAATAAATAGAGCAAATGGTGTTGCATGACAAACTCCCATCTTCAAAGCGTTCCCTTAGAAAAAGCTTATCGTCTGATTACCCATGGACCTACTGTGCTGGTATCTGCTCAAGACCAGCAGGATACAGATGTCATGGCAGCGGCCTGGGCATGCGCACTGGAATTCAGTCCTGCCAAAGTGACCGTGGTTCTGGACAAAAGTACCAAAACCCGAAATATTATTGAAAAATCAGGTTATTTCGCGCTGCAAATTCCGACACTGAAACAGCTGAATATGGTCTATCATCTGGGCACACAGAGCCTGTATGATGTGCCGGACAAACTGGCACAATCCGGAGTAGAACTATTTCATTTTCCTGATGCGGATATTCCTGTAGTACAAGGCTGTGCGGCCTGGATACTTTGCGAACTGATTCCCGAGCCGCATAACCAGCAAATGCATGACCTGTTTATTGGCAAGGTGATTGCAGCCTATGCCGATGATCGGGTCTTCCGCGACGGCCACTGGCATTATCATGAAGTGGCTGAAGAGTGGAAAAGTATTCATCATGTAGCCGGCGGGCATTTTTACACCATCGGCAATGCGGTGAGCATTGATGATCCGGAATTATAAATTTTTCAAATTTGGAATAAATGAAAGTAATCGCGGATGATCAGATGATATCAACCAGCACCAGAGCATCCGAAATTATGCTACTTTATCCATAATCCTCATTTGGTCTGATGCGTTATGATACCTTTTAAAATTCACTGTATTGATGTCCAGAATTCACTGCAAAATTATATCTGGTTGCTTGAACATACCGCGTCGCATCAGGTGGCTGTGATTGATCCAACCGAAGCAGAATTGGTACAAGACTATTGTGCCGAACACGGTTTAACTGTAAGTCAAATCTGGCTGACTCACTGGCATAAAGATCATATTGGCGGTGTGCCGGGGTTAATCCAAGGAAAAAATCTGCCTGTGTATGGCCCACGGGCAGAACTAAGCAAAATTCCGTTTATCACCCATCCGCTTAAGCATGAAGAACAGTTTAATTTTCATGGAATAGATATCCAGGTAATTGCTGTACCCGGGCATACACTCGGCCATATTGTTTATTTTATTGATGCAATTGATGTGCTGTTCTGCGGCGATACCTTATTTGCCATGGGTTGTGGCCGGGTTTTTGAAGGAACATTTGAACAGATGTATCATTCTCTGTCCCGTCTGGCTGCCTTGCCGCCGCGCACGCAGGTGTATTGCACTCATGAATACACTCTGTCAAATGCACAGTTTGCCAAACACGTTGAACCGGACAATTCGGCAATTCTGGAACGCTTCGAGCAGATCGAGCGTTTGCGTATGTTAGGCCAGTGCACACTGCCAAGTAGTATTGAAGATGAATTGCAAACCAATCCTTTTCTACGTGCAGAAAGCGTGGAAGAATTCCAGCGTTTAAGAACCCTGAAAGATCAGTTTTAAACCGGATTCAAAGCTGAAGATAATGCTTCAGCCGACTTTATTTATTTGTCATTTGCGATGCATAGAATGTCATTGAAAGGCACGTACAACTTTTGCACAAGTCGGAACACGTTGATCCTCCATCTAAAAAATGTCTTTCTGAGCCATTTTTCCTTTTTTATGATCAACCACGTCTCCTATTTTTTAGGAACTAATTTCAGTTCCAACACATGAAATAATGACTTATAAATAACAGTATGATATTGATTTAAATTGGAGAAATTCGTGGAACATTGCTTAAATAATCAGCATGGAACCTAATAAATTATTTAAAAAGCCCAATTCACTTGAATTGGGCTTTTTAAAAACTATAAAGATATGATTTATATATAATAAAAAATAGAATTTCGGATAACGTGTATTATGTTAATTTTAGAAAATCGTAATAGGATAATAAAAATCTATATTGTTTTAAGAAAACTCTCTTATGATTAAATCTCTATAGTTCTTTTAATATTTGCTATGTATCAAAGAATCAAACAATGGGCTAAATCAATCAAAAAAGACATCTTGGTTGTTTGGCTTATTGCAAAAGACAAGCGAACGCCCAATTCTTTAAAGCTTTTAGCTTTAATTATTGCTGCCTATGCCTTCTCACCAATTGATTTAATTCCAGATTTTATTCCCGTACTGGGGTATTTAGACGATATTATTATTGTACCTTTAGGTATTTTATTAGTTATCAAGCTTACCCCACAAAACATTATAGATGATTGTAGAATTCTTGCAGAAACCTTAGTTGAAAGGCCTATAAACTGTTGGGCCGCAGGAATTATTATCCTGATATGGCTTGTAGTATTGGGATATTTAACCATGTACTTCATGAACGATTCACTGTCTATACTGTCTATTTTTGACAAGTGAGATTTAAATACCCTCTCTCATTTGCACCCATTTAATATAATGGGCATTATTCAAAATTAAACTGTAAACCAAAATAGAAATAAAATGTCTGCTTTCAGAGCATGACATTAGTTCTGTCGTACAAATTTAAAAGTGACATTGGCCATGTCGATCCCGAATGATGATATGTAGGATAGCAGTAACTAGTTTCTTGGATTCTATTTACTAAAACTGACAACGTATCTGTCGCCTAAAGCCATGTTAAAGAATCTGGTTACTTTGTGCATAAGCATCCAGTTCACCTTGAGTCACGACACGCACCGCCTGCATTTCATCAATACGTACCAGTAGCAAGCCACCTAAAGCAGGCTGATAACGACGGGCACTGCCGAAAGGCGTATAGGCCACTTTCGACTGAATACTAAAGCTCAACCAGTCTTCATGTCCCAACATCACAGCAACCGGATCAAGTCCCTGCTGCTGCATTAATTCAATTTGCTGATTCACATAGTCTTCAATGGTTAATTCAGTCATGGTGCGGGTATTCAGTTTGAGAATTACATTTCAGACAGTATAAAGCATGCAAATCGAGCTGAAGATCAGAAAACCAGCAGCCGGTATTCTTTTAATAAATAAGTCGATTGGATTTTAATTTTCTCATTCTAGATCTGAAATTTTCTATTTCATACGATTGATAAAATTAGGAAATAACCTGTTTCACTAATAAGCTATTGAATTAGAAAATTAATTATCCAAATTTATAGCTTATAAAAACTTAATATTTAGTTACAACCTATTCAATATGATAAAAATCATTTACTTAACGTTTAAATTGATTTTTTCTTAATCAACCGATGTTCACTATATACACAAATTCATTTAAATTAATTTAAATAAAGGCATTTGCCCTTTAAAAGATAATTTTTCACCCTTATTTAAGATTTAACAATGATGAAGGAGTGATCTCGTGAAAAAAGTGGTTAAAGCGAAAAATTTGATTGCATTTCGACTATGGTTAGAAAAATTGGGATATTCGGTACGCACCCTGGCGGATGATCGTGGTTTCAGTTTCAGCTTCAAGAAAGAATATGGCCTGGTGACCTGTGATCTGGCAGGTAATGCTCTGGCACTACAGTTAGGCGAGGAATTTGAAGATCATTTAAAAGCCTGATTGCTTCTATTTAAGAGAAGAAAAATAAATTAATCTTTCCACTGATTCAACAGCGCTATTCTCCAGTTATTCAGCCCATTTCGATGGGCTTTTCTTTGTTTAGTAAATTTGAGGCAATAAAAAAGCAAGGCATTTGCCTTGCTTTAATATGATGGTGGGGACGGAGAGACTCGAACTCTCACACCTCGCGGCGCTGGAACCTAAATCCAGTGCGTCTACCAATTTCGCCACGTCCCCATCAGGGTACCAACTTAGCGTTGGATTTCTTTCAAACTTTGGCAGAGGATCAAGGATTCGAACCTTGACGAACGGTTTTGGAGACCGTCATGCTACCATTACACCAATCCTCTACTTCCACCCAATATCCAGTTACTCAAATATTGATTGGTGGGGACGGAGAGACTCGAACTCTCACACCTCGCGGCGCTGGAACCTAAATCCAGTGCGTCTACCAATTTCGCCACGTCCCCAATGGCTGTGTATATTATAGAGATAGACCGACATTGACAAGCGATTTTACAAGCAATCACAATCTATTCCGCTATAAAATAAACAGTTAGTTCTATTTTTTAATTTTTTATAAAATTTCTGCCGAAAATTTGATTCATTTTAGGATATGACTGCCCATTCGTTATTTTTAATCATTTCGATTCAATTCCAGCATTTTAAATTAAAACTCAAATGAATTTCTAATCTTGATCAACATAGGCATTCAGAATACTGAAACTATTATTGATAAATAATGTCTGAACCAGTGCTTGAAATCAGAATACAATACCGCATAAATAACAACAGCTTTACCAAATTTCAGGCAATAAAAAAGCAAGGCACTCGCCTTGCTTTAATATGATGGTGGGGATAGAGAGACTCGAACTCTCACGCCCAGAAGGCGCTGCGACCTGAACACAGTGCGTCTACCAATTCCGCCATATCCCCATGGCTGTGTATATTATAGCGATCAGACCTGATTCACAAGTAGTTCTGCAAAAAGCTAAATACTTTTATATCAAAAATTAAGCAGTTAATTCATTATTGAGCAAATAATGCTCTATTTAGACCAACATATAAAATTGATGAATACAATGGAACTGATCCATATGACATTTAAATTATTCAATATGCAGATTGCATGCAATACCATGAAATTTGCTAAAGTTCTGCCCTTGCATGATCATTCGCTGGAGAATTTAAATCCAGAACGCATTGATGTTCATCAACCATGACAGCAAAAATCTGGTACTAAAAAACCGACCTTAAATTTCAGGCAATAAAAAAGCAAGGCATTTGCCTTGCTTTAATATGATGGTGGGGACGGAGAGACTCGAACTCTCACACCTCGCGGCGCTGGAACCTAAATCCAGTGCGTCTACCAATTTCGCCACGTCCCCATCAGGGTACCAACTTAGCGTTGGATTTCTTTCAAACTTTGGCAGAGGATCAAGGATTCGAACCTTGACGAACGGTTTTGGAGACCGTCATGCTACCATTACACCAATCCTCTACTTCCACCCAATATCCAGTTACTCAAATATTGATTGGTGGGGACGGAGAGACTCGAACTCTCACACCTCGCGGCGCTGGAACCTAAATCCAGTGCGTCTACCAATTTCGCCACGTCCCCAATGGCTGTGTATATTATAGAGATCATTTCCAGCTGACAAGCCGTTTATCATAAAAAAACACTCGTTTGATTAAATAAGAAACAATCCGAGTTTTATTGTATTTTTCTCATTCAATTTCAGTCATTAAGTAATCTTTAACAGCTTTGAAATCGGCAAATCTATGCTGCTTCTGCTTACTTAACATTTCTTCTAATAAGCCTTGAAAAGCCTGTAAGTGCTGCGGTAACTCAACTTTCAGACGCTGACAATGCAAAAAGGCCCAATCCAGATAATCTGTCGCCTGTAAACGCTGACCACTCAACCACTCATAAAAAATAACACCCAAAGCATAAACTTCACTTTGTAGGCTCTTGGCTTGGCCTTGGAACAGTTCCGGCGCCATATAACGCGGTGTCGCATTCAGTTCATGCAGGTCATTCTGATGGAGTATTTGGACATGCTCAAAATCAAGCAGGCAGACCCTGCCCTGATTATTTACAAAATGTTCCTGCTTTAAATCGGCATGCAAATAACCCAATTCTTGCAGGCAGATTAAAGGCTCCACAGTTTGCAGCAAATGTTGCCGAATTTGCGTGATGGATTGCTGATGCGGCATGATCTGAAAATGCGCCGGCGCATCGACCAGAATCAAGGCCTTTTCAAAGTTTTCATGATTGATCTTGAAAGGTTGTTGAATAATTTGATGCGGAAGGAAAAAAGTCAGTTCACTTGAACCAGCATAAACCTGATAAAAATCCAGCTCATATTGCCAGCCTAGTTCAGCATGTGGAGATGATTGTAAGCTATCAGATCTATGTGATATCTGGGTTTTTAACCACAGCGCATGCCCTCCAGCATAATAAAGACGTCGACCAAAACCCAGACTACGGGCTTTGGTTCGCAGTTCAAAATCAAAAGTATCGAGATGATCTAAATTAAGTCGTGGCAATGTATTCAGGTATTGGATTAAGTGTATGCTGATAATTTAGCAGCTCCAGACAATGCTGAATAGTTTTCCCGACCCGTTCCTGAGTCTCAATAAGGGAAATTTTCGGCCATGTGGCACGCTCGCCTTCACGCTGTAAAATTTTAAACAGATATGGCCGCGGATTTTGCAACATATAGCTATAGTGGCGCAGGCTATATTTACCGACAATATTCACATCACCATAATAACGCTGATCCACCACACCATAGCCATGATCCAGCAGACGGCGTACAGGAGGTAAGCTTCCGGCATGCTCTCGGGCAAAATCCATCATTCCTTTGGTAATCACCGCGCCCTGACGGCGAACAATTCGTTGTGGCCAACTCAAAGTACCTTTACGGAAACGTGAAATATCATCCTGCATGAATGGCACGATGTGCGGGTTGGTCTGACTGGCAATGGTATAATTAATATTATACAGGCGTGCCATTTTCTCCTGCGGAAAATCACTGCGCACGCTGCCATCCACCCAGCGGGTTGAACCCATATAAGGCGTATATTGACCATCATAGCGCTTACTGGTCAAACGAACCGGTGGAAACAGAACCGGCACCGCACAAGACGCCAGTACCGCACTCCAGACCAGCAAATCCGGAGAAGTATAGGCATTTAAAATGCGTGCATCCTGTCCAGCATCATAAGGTGCAACCGCAATATTGATATGCAGACCTGAGGTTTTGAGTGCTTCTTCGAAGGTCAGATCACCCAGATTTTCGACCAGAAATTTTTTTAGATATTTTACATCTGCCAGACCACCATTACCTTTCATCAATTCACTCATGGTGCGGAAATGAAAAGCCTCATGAAAGAAATTATGGCCTTTCAAAATATCAATATATTGCGAAGGTTTGGATACACCTAACATGGCGGTCATGATGGCACCCGCACTTGAACCGGACATTACCTTCGGCAACAAGTCCTGCTCCATTAAGGCTTTGCATACACCAGTATGAAACAGACCCAGCGTCGAACCACCGGAAAACATCAGGGCTGGCTGGCCATAGGCGCGCTGACAATGCTGAAAATATTCGATTTTTTCTTCCATACTGAGACAGGTACAATCTATTGAAGCAATATAGGCTAAGCCTTGGCTGACTTCTTCGACATAATCTTCAATAATTCTTTTAGTGCCCACATAGGCTTCGGTAAACAGTAGAGGATGGGCAATGTTGGCAATATCGTAGCTCAGGCCTTCGCGCAAAATATACATCAGGTCACGGGTGCGCTTTTGTTGTCGATAGCGTCGTAATTTACCCAGACGATGTGCGATCACTTCTGCATCAAAGTAGGGTGAACTGTTATCAAATTTCCATTCCTGTGCACCTGATTCTTCATCTATTTTCAGGGCAATATATTTCCATTCCTCATAGGACTCAGCCTGTTGCAGCTGCTGCTTGAGCTTTTTAATACGATAGGCCTGATGTGGATTAATATCCTGAGTAAAATCTTTAAACAGCATCTGCCTTTTCCCTATATTTATTCTTGATACACCTCGTACCCAGAGCCAGAAAATGTGTACAAATTTTCTATCCTCTACAATAACGAAAATTCTCTACTTTAAGCAAATTATCATACTTTTCTGGCTTTGACTGTGAATTTTGCAATGGTACTATCTTAGCCATAATTTTAAATCTGTAATGTTAAATCATGGCGAAAATTGAGTTACCTGACCATATTTTAAATGCCCTTTCGACTGTTCTGCAGCAACTTCAGCAAAGTCTGCCCGAACTAAAACAAATTCCTGATTTTTCTGCTCATGCCTATAAATGGCAACATGGTGAACTCAAACCTATTCATCAGCTTAGACAGATGGAACTGGCCGATTTAAAAGGGATTGAGCGACAAAAAGAAAAAGTCATCCAGAACACGTTGCAGTTTTTAAACGGCTTACCTGCCAATGATGTCTTACTGACCGGTTCACGCGGTACGGGTAAATCCTCCATTGTTCGTGCCCTACTCACCGAGTATGCAGATCAAGGGTTACGATTAATTGAAATCGAACGGGATGATTTATCCGATCTGCCTCAAATTCAGCAACTCATTGCAGAGCGTCCAGAGAAGTTTATTGTCTACTGTGATGATCTGGCCTTTAATGCCGAAGACGAAAATTATCGCAGTTTAAAAAGTGTTTTAGATGGCTCTTTACAATCCGGTTCCAGCAATTTTGTGATTTATGCGACCAGTAACCGTCGTCATTTATTACCCGAATTCATGCATGAAAATACGCCCGTTACCCGAGTTGATGTGCCGCAATATACTGAATTACATCCTCAGGAAGCGATTGAAGAAAAAATTTCACTGTCTGACCGCTTTGGTTTATGGCTGTCTTTCTATCCAATGGATCAGAACCTGTATTTGGAAATTGTCGAACATTACCTCAAAAAGGCAGGCATGGAACTCACGCCAGAAACCCGTGCTGAAGCCCTACGCTGGTGTCAGGCACGCGGTCAACGTTCAGGACGTGCTGCCTATCAGTTTTCCAAGCACTGGATTGGTTCAACCCAACTAAATGCCTCTTAACAACTTAAAAGCGACCGGTTCAGGTCTCTTTTTTCATATAAATCATTTATATAATGATGATACTCAAAAGAAAATTAAAATTATGGATGTCGGCGCAGTTCTCATTCAACTTAAGCCCTTACACATGCAGCAAGTTCATGACTGGCAGCGTACTTTGAAAGCACGTCAAGACGAAATAATTGAAACGCTTAAGGCTGAACAGGTTCATGTCGAGTCCTGGTTTTATCTGCAACTTCATGGTCAGGACTATTTGATTGCATATATGCGCGCCGACAATATTCAAAAAGCGCAAAATATTGCAAAACTCAGTACTTTCCCAATTGACCAAATGCATAAACAGTTTAAAACTTCATGGCAAGCGGTTTATCCCGCCGAATTGTTATTGGATGCTACAGTTACCTGATTTATTAGCACGGCTATTCAAAATAGTTTTGTAATAAAGACTTCTCCCCAATCAATAATAAAAAAAGCCCTGGAAATACAGGGCTTTTTTGACATCTCGAATTATTGTTTATCACCGATAATAGTAGACCATAGCAGGTCATCAATTTCACTGCCATTGAAATAAACAGTAGCCTTCAATGATTCAGGCTGGTTCTGTTTGACCTCAATTACCTGATCATCGCTGTCCTTAATTCTAAGCACGCCCTCTTTTGGCAAATGCTTATAGTTATTTAATACGGTTTCATCCATTTTAAATGGTGTCGTGGTATTAAAATCAAAACTGTAACGATAATCTGCCAGATCAGGCTGACCGATAATCGTACCACGACTGGTTAAGGTACGAATCCCATTACTGCCACTGCCATAATCATCGACCAAGCTGTAATTATAATTACGCACCTGCAGATATTCTTTGCTCTTTGTATCAAACGCGATTCCAGAAGTACCTGCCTGACCGGTCTCGGCGATACGCTGGAATTCCAACTGATCGATTTGATAAGATTCGGATTGCCCCATGTTATTTTTGGTTTTACGATGCACAATTGTGCCAGAAATCAGGTAGTCGTCCTTGAGATTAAAATCTACATTTGAACCATAACGGACATTGCTAAAGCTTAAAGTCGTTGTGTCACCATTCACCGTCTGAGTAATGTTTGAGCCTTTACGGTAAGTTTTATCCAGAATAATACAGTTATCTTTATCTGTTTTTAATTTCAGGGTTTTGACCGAACCAATGGTATTGACTTCCGAACAGATCAGATTTGGATATTTAATACTATTGATGCCCAAATTATAAATTTTGATAATACGTGCAGTACGCCCATAAGGATAATCTGCGAATACTTCTCCAATCATGTGACCTAGAGCAACATTATAGTCGGTATCATTACTGGTATTTCCGGAAATTTTATCGCGAATTTTCTTTACAATATCCTGATCTTCAAACGGGACAAACTCCTCTGAAAGCTCAGGGGAAATACTTTCCTTAGGAACATTTGGAGGTGTAGTGACAGTAGGACTGTCTGAGCTACTTCCCCCACCACCGCCACAGGCACTCATTAAACCCGAAACAAGAGCAAGTCCAAAGATAGAAATCTGCTTTTTCATAAAATTTATTCCCTAAAATTTCTTTGCATTTTTATTTGGTGATCACTAAAGATTGGCCTTCTCGAAACTGAACAGCTCAAATGCTATTTCTGCCGGTGATATTTTTTCTTGGCAGCCAGCTTTATCCTTCGATATCGCTTTATCTTTAACAAAGAAATTTTTGGTTCTGTAATTTTAATGTATATTTCAAACAACAATTATCATAAGAAATGAAGTGTTTATTTGAATCTTGTTCCTTACCAGAGTCGCTTTTCAACACACTTAAAGCGCATTTAATTAGATCGATTAACTTTGCAACAAAGCTTATAAAATTTGTAATTGTTAAGTTAAAGATGGATTGAATTTTCTTTTTATGAAGAATCATGTTCAACTTTCATTCATGATTATGAAAGAGAATATTGAAAGATAGGATGACTTTAGAGCATAGAAAATGATCATTTTTATGATATGAGATACTTAATCATTTACAGAAAATTTTAAGCAGAAATTATTTGAGATTGCTCACGGATTCACTGGATTTTTTCCGACGTTTATATTCAAACATGTTCTGATCCGCTTGTGCGAGCGCTGCAAATAAGCCCTGACTCGGATGACGCATCGCCATACCAATCGCTGCGCCAATGTTTGCTGCTGCAAAGGCATTAATTAAACGATCCACTAAACTTTTAGTACCCGTTTCATCATTTTCTACGCTAAGAATCACAAACTCATCACCACCCAAACGGGCAACAATATCGTTGATCCGTACATTATCTCGTAATACTTGAGCCGCATTTTGAATCAGCCTGTCACCTTCATCATGACCCAAACTATCATTCACCTTTTTTAGGTCATTTAGGTCAATAAATAATACAGCGGCGGGATGACCATATTGCTTACAACGCTCTTCTTCTGCTCGCAGCAGTTTTTCCCAGGCACGGCGATTATAGAGCCCGGTCAATTCATCTTTACTGGCTTCTTCCTGCAATAATTCATGCTGTCTTATCTGCTCACTCTGACGTAATTCTGCCTGCAAGATCGAACTGAGCAATTGTCCCAACAACTCGACCAGTTGCATATCTTGCACAATAGCTTCCGATTTGGTTTCTGGATCAATCGCACAGAGCGTTCCAAACAAACTACCATCTTCTTTAAGGAGTGGCTGACCAATATAAGATTTTATACAGACCTGCTGATTAATCGGCGCTGTGGCGTATAAAGGAATTTCTTCAGAGCGG
This sequence comes from Acinetobacter sp. RG5, assembly GCF_031844265.1. Classification (GTDB taxonomy): domain Bacteria; phylum Pseudomonadota; class Gammaproteobacteria; order Pseudomonadales; family Moraxellaceae; genus Acinetobacter. Next base: position 182,132 of record NZ_JAUZUV010000001.1, read on the forward strand.
GGGGCAATTCTCGGGGCCTTACCTGCGACCATATGAGAACAAAAAGAATCAGCCCACTGAAACACTTGACCGGGTCGTATATCATAACCATGATCTTCACTTTGCAGCACAATCCAGTCTTGGCCTTCTACCCGGGTGATCATCCATAAATTAAAGCCAAAATGCTGATGCAAAAACTTTAACACCGCCTCTCCAGCATCCTGAAAACTTTTGAAATTTATATTTTCCATTCGAGATTGCCTCTGCTGCAAACCTGTAAAAATATGCATGATATCAACTTAAGCTATTAAACTATTTTTCCAGTTTCAATAGAATATAAGAGTTCTAAATACAGCTATAAAACTATATATTTACAACATACCGTTGCTATAAGTTTTCATTTAAAAATTCACAATAAAAAAGAGGCCTAAGCCTCTTTTCTTCAAGCCTGAAATCTATGCCTCAGTCGGATTAGTCAGTTCCGTCATTGGCCAACGTGGAGTTGTCGTCACAGCCAAGCCATCATGCTGTCCTGCTTTGAGACGCTGATAGCCCGCAAAAGCAATCATGGCACCATTGTCTGTACAGAGTGCAGGTTCAGCATAATAAACAGATGCACGAATCTTGGCTAAATCTGCTTCTAAACGCTCACGTAAACGCTTGTTGGCACTAACACCGCCCGCAATCACCAGGCGTTTAAGCTCCGTTTGCTTCAGTGCTTTCACCGACTTTTTCACCAGAGTATCGACAATGGCTTCCTGAAAACTGGCAGCGATATCGGCATCGCGGTTTTCATCACCGAGTTTTTTCATTTGTACAGAAACTGCGGTTTTTAGACCACTGAATGAAAATTCTAAACCTTGATGCAGCATTGGTCGCGGGAATGCAAATGCATTTGGATCGCCGTGCTCTGCCAGTTTGGAAATATTCGGGCCACCCGGATACGGCAGACCCATCATCTTCGCGACTTTATCAAATGCTTCGCCTGCCGCATCATCAATGGATTCACCCAAGAGTTCATACTGGCCAATGCCATAAGCAGCCATGAGCTGAGAATGTCCACCCGATACCAACAATGCGACAAATGGAAACTCAGGCGGAGTTTCTGACAATAAAGGTGCCAGCATATGACCTTCCATATGATGCACACCAATTGCGGGTTTATTCAGCGCAAAGGCCAAAGTACGACCAAACAATGCACCGGTCATGAGTGCGCCCATCAGACCCGGGCCACGGGTATATGCGACTGCATCAATTTCTGATTTTTTCACGCCGCTCTGTTCAAGCAGCTCATTGATGAGTGGAATCAGTTTACGCACATGATCACGTGACGCTAGCTCTGGAACTACACCGCCATATTCTGCATGCAGTTTAATCTGGCTATAAAGCACCTGTCCGCGCAAACCCAACTCGCTGTCATACAGCGCAAGTCCTGTTTCATCACACGACGTTTCCAAGCCTAAAACGATCATTAAACTGCCTATAACCTGTATCAATTCTATTGCAGCAACTATTATAGACTTGTGGTATGAGATGTAAATGAGTAAAATACTGACCTTCACTTGTGATTGAGGGCAATTCAGCCCGAGATCTTACCCTAACTGATATGAGGATTCTTCATGCCACAAGTTAAATTGAAAGAAGGCGAACCAGTAGACGTAGCTATCCGTCGTTTCAAACGTTCATGCGAAAAAGCGGGTGTTCTTGCTGACGTACGTAAGCGTGAATTCTACGAGAAACCAACTCAAGAACGTAAGCGCAAAAAAGCTGCTGCTGTTAAACGCTACCAAAAGAAATTGGCGCGTGAATCAGTACGTACAACTCGCCTTTACTAAGATTAATTTGTGATTGATTGCCTGGAATAAATAATGACGACTTTAAAAGACCAAATCACGGATGTTTTGAAAGCAACAATGCGTGCCAAAGAAATGTCCAAGCTGACGGTCATTCGTAGTCTACAGGCAGCAATTAAGCAAATCGAAGTCGATGAGCGCAAAGAACTTGACGACGCTCAGGTTCTTGCGGTCATTGAAAAACAAATTAAACAACGTAAAGAATCGGTTAAAGCCTTTGCAGGCGCTGGCCGAGATGATTTAGCTAGTAAGGAACAAGCCGAAATTGAGATTTTGTCTCAGTTTCTACCAGAAGCTATGACTGAGGAAGAACTTGATTCCATGATTGCGCAAGCTATTGCAGCGCAACAAGCTACTAGCATGAAAGATATGGGTAAGGTGATGAATTCTCTGCGTCCGCTCATAGCCGGGCGCGCCGATCCTGCACAAGTTTCCGCCAAAATCAAAGCGCAACTTGCTTAATCCATACTCTCTAGCATTTTCTCTTTAACGTTGAACTGCCTTTAATCAAAGACAGTTCCTGACGTATTCTCATTGCAAATTACAATCGACCTGATAACGCTTAAGTAATTGCATCTCTTTCGACGATTTCACTTCTACAATTACATCCCGTTTACTCATATTTTGAAACTGACGATCCAGATAAGGACGATTCTGGTCAGCGGCCTGATATAAACGATCAACATAACGTCCTACAATTCCACAAAATTTTGCATTCTGCTCAGGACTAAATCCCTGTTGCTGCGGATTTAAACCACTTAAAAACTGACGCGATTCCTTTTTATAATCCGCATTAATTCGTTCTATTGCTTCTACATATTCAACTGCACTCGCAGCAAAAACCCCATAACTCCACCCCAGTAGACACACGCCCAATAGTATTTTTTTCATATTATGCTTCAGTTTGATTCACGCTGATCTTTCAAAAAGATTGTAGCCTGATTGAATATATTCTTGCTATATCATCCTGATACAAAAACTTAAAACCCAGTTCAGCTTTAAATCTTATATTGATGTGCCTGCTGCATCTGCTTCAGACGCTGGCGAATGGTGGACGATAAAGATTGATTATTCTTTACGCTACGCTGTGCATGTAATAATGATTTGATGGCAGTTTCTTCATATCCTGACCAATATTCTACTTCTGCACGATAGCGCAGCACATTAGCAGCCTTAATCGGCGAATCTGGCTCTGCATTGGCAGCCAGTTGCATTAGTCGCCAGCCACTGACATCCCGTGAATTGGCATTTAGAAATCGCTGCACTAAAACTTTTGCTTTATCGGGTTGCTTGGCGCGAATCAGCACTTCTGCATATTTATAATTGAGCGCTCGATTTTCCGGCATGATCCGCGCTGCTGACGCTACACTTTCCAAAGCTGCATCAAGCTGGTTCTGAGCTAAATAAATATCAGTCTGGAATAAAACCTGTAAAGGATGCATCTGGTTATGCTTTTTTGCTCGATCTAAAGTGGCCTGCGCGGCCTGGAAATCACTTTGCTGTATTCGATAGGCAGTTAAGGCAAGCTGGCCTGCAAAATTATTTTGCCGGTCCATCAGGATAAGCTGCTCTGCATTGGTCTGACCAGACAATACCCTGCTATACCACTTGATAATGTCAAAGTCTTGGTCATTGAGACTGCGTTTCACCGCAGGAAGCTGGTTGGCACGTAAACGTGCTTCACTCATACGCTCGGTGGTGAGTGGATGAGTGAACCAGAAATCCGGCAGAAAGCTTAAGCGGCTGGTCGAGCGATGCATGACCTCAAAGAAATCTGCCATACTATGCGGGTTATAACCGGAACGATACATATATTGCATACCAATCCGGTCTGCCTCACGCTCCTGATTACGGCTATAGGTAAGCTGTTTATCCAGAAGTGCTGCCTGTGAACCCATCATGACCGCTGTGCCGACATCGCCATCTGCCTGAGAAGCGACCAAAGCACCGACGAGAATTCCGGCTAGCGCCAGTAAACCTTGCCCTTTAAATGCATCCTGAGAGCGACTGTAATGACGTTGTGTGACATGTGCAATTTCATGCGCCATCACTCCTGCCACTTCATCCATGTTTCGGGCTGAATTAATCAGACCAGCATTAAGTGCAAAGAGGCCACCCGGTACGGCGAAAGCATTAATTTGGGGATCATTAATGACCAGCAAACCGATCGGCTGTTGCAATTGAGTCTGACTCAGGATATGAGAAAATACTGAAAGCAACTGATCTTCAAGCCATGGATTTTGCAGGACCGGCATTTGTTTATGCACTTCACGATAGACTTTTTCACCGATCATTTTTTCTTTTTGTTGATCGAGTAAGCCGACGCCTGTACCAATATCAGGCACAGAAAATTGTACATTTACTTGATTAAAATCATGGTTAGAGCCGTGCCCTGCTACCATATACAGACTTAAGCCACACGCCAGCGCCAATCGTTTCAATGAAAAATCTCTAATCCTGCCGATCTAATTTATCTTGAATATAGCATTGAACAATGAGCAGAGACGCAAGAAAATGTTATTTTTTAATACCATTTAAACGACGAATCAGATGCATTTTAAAATTCCGGATTGACCACATAACGGGGCACTCGTCCTTCCAAGGCATCAACAAGATTCTGATAAGCCAGTTCTGCCATTTTTTTACGGGTGGCTGCAGTGGCCGAACCCACATGTGGCAATGTAACCACATTATCCAACTGGAATAATTCCGATTCCTTTAACGGCTCTTTCTGATACACATCCAGACCGGCAGCAAAAACCTGCTTGGCTTTTAAAGCTGAAATTAATGCCTGTTCATCAATGACCGAGCCACGTGAAATATTGACCAATACTGCATGGGATTGCATTTTAGCCAATTCCGCTGTCGCAATCAGCGCCTTAGAATCCGCATTCAAATCTACTGCAACGACCACAAAGTCAGAACGCTGTAACAGTTCCTCAAGCTGGCAATATTTCGCATTCAACCCTTGAGCAAGTTCTGGTTTTTCCCGACGATTATGATACAGAATATTCATATTAAAACCGTAAAAACCACGACGTGCGATTGCAGCTCCAATATGACCGAGACCAATAATTCCGAGGGTTTTTCCAAAAATATCCATACCAAATTGTGCTTCGCCCACGGTACGCTGCCATTGTCCCTGCTTGGTCCATTGATCCAGGTAAGCCACTTTGCGTGCTGCTGACATCAGTAAAATGAAAGCCAGGTCAGCAGTGGTTTCAGTCAGTACATGCGGCGTATGACTGAGATAAATTTTCTTTTCATTTAAATAATCCAGTTCATAGTTGTCATAACCGACACTGACACTGGAGATAATTTTTAACCGGGTGGCACTGGCCAGATTATCGCGATTCAACAAGCGCCCTGCGCCAATCATGCCATCAGCATCCTGAACCTGCTGCAAAAGCTGTTGATTCACATCGCCTAGCTTCGGTTGTATATAACTAACCTGATAATTTTGTTCCAGCTTGTTTTGAATATCAGTATCAATTTGACTAAATACAACCACTTTTTGTTTCATCTATTTTTATTCCACAGCAAGATTATTCCAGACTGGCAGTCCTATTTTGCATAAACTGCCATAAACGTTTTTTTAGAATCGGCTGATCCAGCATTTCTTGTAAAGATGCCAACTGGATCATTTTCGTATTTGATATATGCGCTACAGGCCCGAGGAAAATAATATTTTTCTCTGCACTCATTCCATCCAGAAAACCCTGAATATAGGATTCTACACCACGTCCATCCTGAACATTGGCCCAGGGAAATGGCCAGTTCAGCTCATGAAACTCACCTGGGACTGCACGCTGGATATTGCCCCATAAATTCTGGGTGTCTTCGGTCATTGCAGTTGCATCAATCACGATACTGCAATGTGCCAGACTTAAAGCCTGCAAACTGAATGGCGGGATTTGTACGATTTCACGCTGTTCCTGAACAGGTGCAATGTGAGTCGGTGCCGCAGGTGGTGTATCAACCTTAAGCGTAACAATTGGCTCTGGCTCAGGAATCGGTAGATCAGCCAACGCCTCTACGGAAGCAGGCTGTGGTAAGACGATATCGGTGTGAAATTCAGGTGCAGCCTGATCACGCCAGATCGAAACCTGGTGCGGCTGACATGCGCTGTCCCTAGGAATCCAGAGATCGATTCCTAATGTTGCCAGTATGTCACGCTGATGCCCAATCATCTTTTCATCATCACCAATTTCAGGCTGAACATTTTAGCCGGATTGCCTGTGCTTTGCCGAACTTTTTCAGCTTTTCTTTTTTATCCTGATGGATTCTAGTACAAAGTTTAGCTGTCTGCTAAAAACCGTGCTTTTAATACACAATTAAACCATTCCTGCTGTTATAACAGATTCCGGCTAAAGCTGCGCGTTCTCATTTATTTTCTACAGAATGGTTAAACTGTTCTTCTTTAACATTTGCTGAACGACCTGTTCTGCCTCAAAACCCAAGCGCCAATACAACAGCTCCATCACGTCCAACTCATCCTGTGTCACGATACGATCACTCCACAAACAGGCCTCTGCAATACCTAAAATACTGAGGCGATCACGCAATAACAGCCCCGCAATATCATTCAGGATTTCTGCTAGATCAATCGGCTCATCAGAAATTTCATTATATAAGTCCAGTTCCTGAGCGGTCAGAATCCGGTTTAAAATCCGCTCCCGCACCTCAAGCTGGTTGCCGCTATTAATCTGCTGTACATGCAGCAAGGCGTCGATCAAACGCACAATCTGTGGCTTGACCTCATCGAGTGCTGTAGGCGTATGTGCAGGAAGCAAATTCAGTTCGTATTTCACACATTCCAGTAATAATGCATCCAACAGGCCAATTTCGCCATCTTCCTGAATAATCCGTGCCAGCTTCATCAAAAACTGGCGTGCAACAGTTGTCGGCATGCCACCAATATTGTTACAAGCTTGCTGGAAAATCGAGATATGCACCCGCCCGTCCAGATTGAGCAATGAATCTACAATGGCACGGCTAACTTCAGCCTCAGTCGGAATAAATTCACGATATTGACGGATCATTAAAATGGCGACCATCACTTCACGAGAACCAGTTGCGGTTTGTAATGCACGCTCAATCAGTTCCGGACGTGGCATCTTGAGCCGAAGTTCCGGATTCAGTGGTTTGATCGCATCTTTAATCGCAAAACTGATCGGAGACAGCCGCAATAATGGCAAAGGCTGTGGCGAGCTCCAGCTCATTGCAGTTTCAGGCACCACTTCTTCTAAAGAACGGAACAAACTAAACAAAGGCTGATTTTTGAGTTTTTTCAGATTCTCAAGCTGTAAGTCCTGAATCAAGGCAGGATTTAATTCATAAATCCGCTGATTGATATTGGGATGAATATTCAGCCAGTTTTGTGGGCTCAAGGAATTGGCAAAGCACATATGTGAAATGGATTCAGCATATTCACTATAAATCTGGGAGCCAGAATGATGCACATGGATTCTGAGTAAAGTCTGGATATTGGCATCATTTTGAATCAGGCGACGGGTCTTCCGATCATTTTTATAGGTTCGACCACCCAGTGAAATATATTTAATAAAACGGGAAATCAAAACACCCAAACTACCAATCAGCCAGATCACCGCACCGACTGCAACATAGAAAGTTTCAAACTTGTTTTCACGGGGACTACCCGCTCGATAAAAACCGGACTTGGCAATCTTACTGCCACACTGACTAAACGTGGTTAGACTGCTATACAGAATTTTCAAACGGGTATTTTCTGCAGCTTCACCAGAGAGGATTTTATTGAATTCATGGCTGAGCAAGCCATACAGCTCGACTTTATCCAGTGTTTGTATCGCACCCCAAGTCAGGATAATTGCGGTATCCCGCGGACTAAAACCCGCCGTCAGCGCATTGACACCGACTTCATCGGGCAGCACATATACTGCAGGAACATCAATCAGAAAAGTCTCTGCCAACTGTTGGTTAATGTGCAATGCAGCACTTTCTTCGGGAATACTGTCCATCGGACTCAACCGACGCGCACCCAACTGCTTCGCCAGTGAATAACCACCATTCCGAAAAATATAAAACTCGTAGATGACCGAGATCATCATGGCACATAATAGCAAAGCAATCAGGTAAGGACTCAGCGCATGCCAGAAGATTGACTGGCTAGGATCAGTATAAAAAACAAAGAGACCAACAACGGTATTAATAATAAAAATAGTCAACAGAATTGCAATCAGGCAAAAACTTACAGGCAGTACTATATTTTTGTTTTTTATAAAATCGTATCCTACGTTTCGCAATGCAGAATCCTAAAATGATGATTTTCAATGGGCTCATCATAAAACAAAAAAGCGGGAAATTCCCGCTTTTTCATGATGATTTTAACTACTTAGACTTCGCGTACGCCAGTCAAATCCACTGAGGCTGCATCAATATTGACATCAATATAATTGCTTTCTTTCATGGCACTGTCACTACGTTTTTGCTGAAGATCATCCAGATATTGCGCATCAATACCGCCCGAAACATAGATGCCATCAAACACTGAACAATCAAAGTCTTTGACATCCGGTACTTTGGTGGTTCTTACCGCATCTTTCAAATCTTCCAGATCCTGGAAAATCAGACGGTCAGCACCAATAATTTCACGGATTTCTTCCACGCTACGTTCCGATGCAATCAGCTCAGATTTCGCCGGCATATCAATACCGTAAACGTTTGGATATTTCACCATCGGTGCTGCAGAAGCGAAGAATACTTTTTTCGCACCAGAATCACGAGCCATCTGGATAATTTCATTACAGGTCGTACCACGGACAATCGAGTCATCCACCAACAGTACGTTTTTACCTTTAAACTCAAGCTCAACCGGGTTCAGTTTTTGACGTACCGATTTTTTACGCAGCTGCTGACCAGGCATAATGAAGGTCCGGCCGATATAACGGTTTTTCATGAAACCTTCACGGAATTTCACGCCCAACATATTGGCAAGTTCTAGCGCTGAAGTACGTGAAGTATCCGGAATCGGAATCACCACATCAATATCATGCTCTTCACCCCACTCACGCAGAATTTTTTGCGCCAGCTTCTCACCCATTTTCAAACGTGCTTTATACACCGAGATTCCATCAATGATGGCATCTGGACGGGCAAAATAAACATATTCAAAAATACAAGGACGGTATTCAGCATTCGCCGCACATTGCTTGGTAAAAAAATTACCTTCTAAATCAATAAATACCGCTTCACCAGGCAAAATATCACGCTCAACTTTAAAGCCCAGCGCAGTAATCGCAACAGATTCAGAAGCAATGATATATTCCATACCCTGTTCAGTTTCACGTGAACCGTAGATCAGTGGACGAATACCATTTGGATCACGGAAGCCTACCAGTCCCTGACCGGTAATCATCGCCACCACACCATAAGCGCCTTTGCAACGCTCATGCACACGCGTCACCGCATGGAAAATATCTTCCGACGTCGGTACCAATTTGCCATGTTTTTGCAATTCATGCGCAAACACGTTTAACAGGACTTCCGAATCAGAATCGGTGTTCATATGACGCAAGTCAGTTTTGAACAGGTCATCATGAATTTCTTCAGCATTGGTCAGGTTACCATTATGTGCCAAGGTAATCCCGTACGGCGAGTTCACATAAAACGGCTGTGCTTCAGCACTGCTCGATGAACCGGCTGTTGGATAACGCACATGACCAATACCGTAATTTCCTTTCAAAGCACGCATATGACGGGTATGGAATACATCACGCACCATACCATTGTCTTTGCGCAGGAATAAACGTCCTTCATCACATGTCACGATCCCAGCTGCATCTTGTCCACGATGTTGTAACATCGTTAATGCATCAAACAACATTTGGTTAACGGGTGATTTACCAGCTATACCAACTACTCCACACATAGCAACCTCGCAGACAAGCTAGGATTAATAAAAAGGATTATTTGTAGACTCATCTGCAGCTCCAGACTTGGACGATGTTTCAGATGATGAAGCTGAAGGTTTCGATGCCCCTTCAGGCTTGATATGTTGTAGTGCACCATTCGCGGCTTCTTTCGACATTTGCGTCGCCCAAGGCGCATAAGGCAATAAAGCTTGAATAAACTTGGACTGTTTCCAGTGTGGTGAGCTTTCTACCCACGGGCCAATCCCCTGCATGGTAATCAGGACAATCAGCAGACCTTTCAGGCTACCAAAGACACCACCTGCCAGACGGTTGAGAGGACCCAGCTTGAGACTCTTTAAAATACGGTTCAACAGTGCAGTAACGCTCCAGGTCAGAACTACGATCAGCAGGACGATAAAAGCGAAGGCCGCAATCTTTTGTACGACTGGATCTGTACTCAGAGCAACCATAGACGGCGCAAGTAGTGTTGAATATTTTGCCGCAATAATCAGGGCAAATATCCATCCCACTAAGTTCGCAAAGGCTTTAATAAATCCTTGACGCAAACCGTTGAGCCCTCCAATGAGCAAGATAATCAGTAGAAAGATATCAATGGCATTCATAGGATTTAAAGTGCGTCTACACAATCTTTTACAAGTTTAGGGCCAGTATAAATGAGGCCACTATAAATTTGTACAAGGCTGGCACCTGCCTGTTTCTTGGCAGCAGCATCTGCACCCGAAAGAATACCACCCACACCAATCAATGGGATTTGTCCTTTTAATACCGCAGCAAATGCAGCCAGACATGCGGTACTTTTCTCAAATACTGGCGCGCCAGACAAACCGCCCGCTTCCTCTGCATGCTCCAAACCCTCTACGCCTTCACGTGACAGCGTGGTATTGGTCACGATCAGGCCATCAATCTTGAACCGCAATAACTGCTTGGCAATAAAGGCAATATCGCTGTTATCCAGATCAGGCGCCACTTTGAGTACCAAAGGTACATAATGCTGGTATTCCTGAGCCAATTCAAGCTGACGCTTCTTCAATGTTTCCAGCAGTTCGGTGAGTGCATCACCACTTTGCAGGCTGCGCAGGTTTTTGGTATTGGGAGAAGAAATGTTGACGGTAATATAAGAAGCATAATTATAGACTTTTTCTAAACAGATGAGGTAATCATCTACTGCTTTTTCTACCGGAGTATCAGCGTTTTTACCGATATTGATACCGAGAATACCTTTAAATTTGGCCGCTTTGACATTTTCAACCAGCCGATCCACGCCATCATTATTAAAACCCATACGGTTAATAATGGCTTTGGCCTGTGGCAAACGGAATAAACGCGGATGAGGATTACCGGCTTGCGGTCGCGGGGTAATGGTACCAATTTCAATAAAACCAAAACCTTGACCGGCAAGGGCGTCAATATAGGCACCATTTTTGTCCAAACCTGCCGCAAGACCTACCGGATTGGGAAATTCGATTCCCATACAGGTCACAGGTTTCGCAGCAACGTTTTGACGCATCAAACCCATTTTATGGGATGATTTCAATAGTGATAATGTCAGCTCATGTGCACGCTCTGGTGCTAAAGAAAACAACAAAGGGCGGGCTAGAGAATACAACATATCCAGAAAAGTCTACTGCTTTTTAAGTCGGCATATTATAGGCATAGGCTGACAAAAAAACCATGCTTTGCAAATCTTTATTTTTACCGTTTATTGTATGGTCGCCGTTAATTTAATCTGTCCTGCCTCATTATTTAGTTCCATTTTCTCGATACTTAGCCCCATTTGTGCCAACTGAGTCAGGAAATTTGCCAGTACTGCATAATTTTCATGCATGACCGCCAATTGAATTTTTCCTTCCATTTGCTGAGAAGCCACCGACAATCCTTGCTGCTGTGCGACCCGCTGTACTTTTTCTGCAGCATCCAGTTGCGTGTCCCCAGCCGGTTTCATGGTTACTGCATTACTTTGCATCCAGACAATGGTATCTTTCAGCTGATTTAAGCGTTTTTGCTGGGTGTCTGCCGCCTGATGCATATACCAGAGTGCAGAACCGACTGCCGCCACAATTACAAAAACAGTGGTAAAAATCACCAATACCCGTTCACGTACCGACAGGCTGTCCAGATAATCGCTCAGCTTTTCAAAAGACTGATCCATACGATTTTGTAGCGCTTCAATGCCTTTCATTATTGAATCCTCACCAGTCCGATTGCTGCTGTTCCGCTGGCCTGAATATTCCCCAGCTCCACCTTAAAGCCTTGCTGGCTTAATTGTGTGGTCAGTGCATTTAACGTTTCTGATGAATTGGCTTTAAGTTCCATACTGAGCACAGAAGCATCATAATTCACCCGTTGTGCCACAATCTGATTTTGCATCAAGACTGGTCCCACCCGACTAATCAGCTGCAATGCGTGTGTATCTGCAATCTGGCTTTGACGCAACTGCCCTTCAAACTGACTTTTGATATTCTGCTCAGTCACCGGATAATTCTGTCCAAACCAGTATTTAAACTGGTCGATGGCTTGCGCGGCGGTCTGATTCGCCACTTTCTTATATTGATACCAGCGCACAGCATCATAACTAAACTGCAATGCCAAAATACCCAGAAAAACCGCCGCGCAGGCTTTCCAATAACCGGAAATAGCACCATCAGATTTTGCTTTAGGCAATATATTAAACGGATGCTGTTTTGGTTTTTTCAGTACAGGAATTCCATATTGGAAAGACTCCAGTTGCTCCTGAGTGATGAGTGCTTCAAGACTACGCAACTGCTCCTGATTCAGGTTGCTCACCTTATAGCTGAGGTCCTTGGACTGATAATCCAGATAAAGGCTTAGATCATCCAGCGACTGACCGATATATTCCGACTCGCGCACCAGCAAACGCCCACCAATTTGAGCAATCACACGCTGATTGGCATCAGGAACCGGCAGCACTAAAAAGTCCGGCAACAAAGCTGCTAGCTTGACCGGGATCAGGCTTAAAGCATGTTGCAAGGTCTCAAGCGTAGAATTCGCAATTCCCATAATGCTGATCTGATCCGGCTGTTGAAAATGATGCAGCACTTTCATGGCATCTACCGGCAGCACCACATATTCTTCGAGCAAATATTTGATGCCATCATTGCCCATTTTCTTATATTGGCTCTTAGGCAAGGTCTGCTGCAAAATTTGCACATGACGGCTCGGAAAAAACACCACCGCCTCTTCGCCATGATGAGCCTGTATATCCTGAATCAGCTGCTCAAGTGTGACTGCAGTGTTCCAGAATTCCCCAGTTGACCATTGCCAAACCCCATTGGCTTCAGGCATCCATAAATACAACATCGATTGTGTTCTGCCGTTTTAATAAATTTTTTATAGTGTAGGAATAAAGCTTTTTATCTGTGTGGATAAGCCAGGGGCAATCACCGCCTGATCATAAATGCGTGCTTCTGCCAATGCATAGGGATGAAAAGATTCAGCCAGCAGAATGGAAGACATATGGGCCACCACATTCATATGACACACCACTGCAATCGACTCATAAGGCAGTTGCGATAACCATTCCACTGCGACCTTAGCATCATCATCCGGTTTGATCGTATTACAGATCACCACCGGCACATCTTTAAAATAATGCTGCAAATGTGCCAGAGTTTCCTGCGCACGCAATAACGGACTGACCACAAAGACTTCAGGCTTAATCAGATCCTTTAAGAACTGTGAAGTCTGCTCAGCCTGTTGATGACCACGCTCCGTTAAAGGTCGCTTGGTGTCATTACCATTGACCGGTGGTGCGGCCTCGCCATGTCGAACTAAAGTCAGTTGCATTTGATTTCCTTATATTCTTTTGCCTGCATGATAAGCAGCGAATATGACAATTCGCAGACAGTCCCTGTGTTATAGATCAGACTTGATGATGTGGCAAGACAAATTCAACATCACTGCGATGACCGTTTTTCATCAATGACAATGCAATATTGAGTGGCGGCGCACCTTCAAAAATCACATCATACAAGGCCGAGGTAATCGGCATATACACATCGAGCTCTTCCGAACGTGCCTTGACCTGTACAATGGTATTAATCCCTTCTGCCGTTTGCCCCAACTCAGTCGTTGCCTGCTCCAAGGTTTTACCTTTACCAAGCGCATAACCCACCTGATAATTACGGCTAAGAGGGCTGCTACAGGTAGCGAACAAATCACCCACACCTGAAAGCCCAAGGAAAGTCAGCGGATTAGCACCGAGTTTTACTGCAAAACGGCTCATTTCGGCCAAAGCACGGGTCAGGATCATACTCTTGGTATTTTCACCCACGTTATACGCAGCAGCCATGCCCATCGCGACAGCATAGATATTTTTTAATGCGCCCCCGAGTTCTACCCCATTCACATCATCACTGGCGAATACGCGGAACAAGGCACTATGTAAGGCTTGTTGTACGGCATAACGCACCAGCTCGGACTGGCTGGCAATCACGGTTCCTGCTGGCTGTCCTGCCACAATTTCTTTGGCCAGATTCGGTCCTGATAACACACCATAAGGCACTTCAGGCAACACTTCACGAATAATATCGCTCATGAAACTAAAGGTTTTGGCTTCAATACCCTTGGTCAGCGAGATCACGGCTTGCGACGTAATAAAAGGTTTGATTTGCTGCAAGACATCCCGAAAGGAATGACTCGGAATAGCGACTAAAATAATATCGCGATCACGCACAGCCTGTTCCAGATCTGACACCGCTAGCAGATTTTCTTCTAACTTAAAATCTGGCAAATAGCGTTTATTGATATGGGTGGCATTAATATCTGCCGCAACTGCTTCATCACGAATCCAGATCATGGTATTGCAACCATTACGCACTGCAGTATTGGCCATTGCAGTACCAAAGCTGCCCCCACCCAATACCGTTACTCTTAAAGCTGTCTTATGATCAACTGCAACCGGTTCTACCAGTTTTGAAAAATTTAATTCTGACATCTTATTTTTTAATATCCTGTTATACCGTGCCAACTAGCTGTTCTGGTTCCAGTAACTTACAAAATCACCGGTTCGAATCTCTGCGCGTGCTGGAATTGCTTTTGCGGCAGTGCCAATATAAATAATACCTGAGACCAGATCGTCTTTTGAAATTCCCAATGCCTGCTTAAACAGGCTAGACTCGACTACAGCCCCACTACGCCACATGGTCGAGAAACCCTGAACCTGAAGTGACAATAGAAAATTCTGAATCGCTGCACCTGAACTGAGAATTTGTTCAAAATGCGGAACTTTAGGATGATCCTGCAAACGCGTTAAGGCAAGTACCAGTAAAGGCGCACGAAATGGATGATTCTTGACCCGCTCAATCTGCGCTGTTTCAGTTTCACCCAAATCGATGAGCGCCTGCGACAGCAATTCTCCAAAGGCTTCACGTTGGTCATCAGGAATCACAACAAATGTGGTAGGCTTGAGTCGATGATGATCGGGTGCAGTTAATGCCGCCTGAAAGGCTTTTTCCAGTTGTTCTGCATTCGGTGCCGGTGCCAGCAGATGACCAATCGATTGCCGTTGGTGAATATTTTGATGAACGATGTCAATCGCAGATTCCGTCATTGCCTTGTATATCTACACTTAAAAACCATACTCAAGATTAGCATATTCAAAGAAAAATACGCTAGAAACTTCATAGCGATTCAGCACGCTCATCACTACTTGAAAATAAACTTGCTTGGTTTTTCAATCCTGTACTGCTCTATTTTTCACCTAAGTCACATAGAGCTATACCAAAAATTGCCAAACCTATACAACAGCTACAAAATCTGCGCTGCTTGCTGTGTTGAAATATTCAGCATCCTATTTATTCGAGATTTCATGATGAAAAAAACAATCGCTTTCAGCGGATTAGCTATTTCCGCATTACTGCTTACTGCATGTGCATCAAACCCGACTGCATTGGCAGTGCAAAAGGAAAATAACCAGTACGAAGTGACCGGATTAGGTAAAAATCAACTGACCTCGAAAAACAACGCGATTACTGCGGCCAATAAAGCCTGTGGCTCTCGATCAACCCCAATTATTGTGGATGAAAAGACAGCTTATAACGGCGCTTTAAAAGGCGTGGTCGATGAACAAACAGGTCAGATGATTCAGGCAGCGGCTACCGTTCTCGGGAATATCGCAGGTACCAATACCGGTTTAAACCAGAATGATGATTATCAGACGGTGCTTACATTTCGCTGTCAGGCCAAATAAGCCTTAAACCACAGCGCAATAAAAAACCGCTCTTCAAGAGCGGTTTTTCTATGGTCTGGATTAGCAGTAACCTTCCAGGCGGGTCAAAGGCAATTTTTGCCCAATGGCTTTTTCAATTTCTGGCAGATAGAACGCATCATCTTCTGCAAGGAAACTGATACTCACACCACTGGTTCCCGCACGACCGGTACGGCCAATACGATGCACATAATCATCCGACTGTTCCGGCAAGGTGAAGTTCACTACATGCGATACACCATCAACATGAATGCCACGACCTGCAACATCTGTTGCAATCATGATGTTATGTTTACCATTTTTGAACTGGTCCAGCATTTTCAGGCGTTTGTCCTGAGCAATTTCGCCCGACAACATCACCACCTTATAACCATCACGTTTTAAATGATCATAAAGTTTGCGCACCTGATCACGACGGTTGGCAAAAATCATGACTTTTTCAATCGGCTCATCACGCAGGATTTCTTGCAACAATTTATATTTGTCCGCCTTGGCGACCATATAAACCCGCTGCTCGACATCGGCATTGGTTTTCTTTTCCGGTTCAATTTCAACTGTGACCGGTTCAAATAACCATTGTTGTGCAAGATTCAGCACATCGTAGCTGAAAGTTGCAGAGAACATTAAAGTCTGACGTTGTTCTTTACGCGGCGAGAAACGCACAATGCGCTTTACTGAAGGAATAAAGCCCATATCTAGTAAGCGGTCGGCTTCATCAATGACCAAAAATTCAATCTGATCCAGCCAGACTTCTTTTTGTTCTACAAAATCGATCAAACGACCCGGTGTAGCCACCATAATATCGACAGGCGCTTTATTAAGCTGGTTCTTTTGCTTGTCAAAATCCACACCACCCAGCAAGGTCACCACATTGAGACCAGCATATTTCGCCAGATCCTGTGCATCGCTTTCGATCTGTAACGCCAGTTCACGGGTCGGTGCCAAAATCAGCGCACGTGGCTCACCACGATAGCGTTGTTCCTGAATCGGATTATCTAACAGATCATTCATGATACTAATTAAAAAGGCCGCAGTTTTGCCTGTACCTGTCTGTGCACGGCCAATGGCATCATGTCCTGCCAGCGTGAATTTCAAAACCTTCTGCTGGATAGGCGTCATGGTGGTAAAGCCTAAAGCATCAATCGCTTTTTTTAGATTGGGATGTAAATTTAAGGTTTCAAAACCAGATGACATAAAGCGGTGCTCTAATTGGGTAATCACTAAGATAGGGATAGTATAAACAAAAAACGCCCCAAGTTATATTGGAGCGTTTTCTTTTTAGCTTAATCCGAAGATTAGTCTAATGGTTGAACTTCTTCAGCTTGAAAGCCTTTTTGGCCTTTAACAACACTGAATTCAACACGTTGGCCGTCACGAAGTGAACGGTGACCGTCACCTTGGATAGCACGGAAATGAACGAATACGTCATCGCCGCCATTACGTTGAATAAAGCCGAAGCCTTTAGTATCGTTAAACCACTTAACTACGCCTTGTTCGCGAGCAGCTGTCATAAGTTAATCCTCATTGAAACTAAAAGAAGGACCACCCGGTGTTGCAAACAGCAGAGCAAACAAGTTTGAAAATATTATTTTTAAGCTTGTAATCATTCTGTAAAACTATCAACAAAATCCCGGTTACATCCATTTATGTAATAGGGTGAAAAACAATCACTTTGTTTATTCAAAGTCCCAAATACGCAATGAGCTTAACATGGGTTTATCACAATTAATAGATTTTTTTTAGCATGTTCTGTTTGATTTAGTTATTTTTTTCATGAAAATTGTCAAAAGACTTTATAAAGTCATTTAGATCTTCTTTTTCTGAAACCAGTTTGGTTCTGGCATCATATTTGCTACTATTTATAGCCTTTTCTGCTATCTAAATAAAACCGCAATGTCCGAATATCCAGCGCAATTCAGCCTTATAGACGCTATGGGAAAACCGTGCCCGATGCCGCTATTAATGTTAAAGCGCGCACTAAAGGCCGGAAATCAGAAAACATTCCTGCTGAAATCATCTGATCCGCATAGCCAGACAGATGTCAGCCGCTATTGTCAGCTGCATCAGCTCAAGCTTGAATTTAAAAAAATTTCTGATACAGAGTTTCACTACTTAATTGAATCTTAAAAATTTTCAATTAAACTGTTGATCTTCACTTTCGTATACTTTTTTACATTTCTCTACCCAAATATCCATTATTTGCGAAGAGATTGGATTAAGATAAAACCTAGTTTAGGGTTATCCCGCACTTCAAGGAGAACACATGAGTGACAGCCGCAATCAGTTAATGCCCCTGTCATTATCGGCGCCAGGTGTCAACCTCGGTGCTTATATCAGCACTGTCAATCAGATTCCGATTTTAACGGCCGAACAAGAAAAAGAGTTGGCTGAACGCTATTATTATGACCAAGATTTAGATGCAGCGAAAATGCTGGTCATGTCGCATTTGCGTTTTGTAGTACATATTGCGCGTAGTTATGCAGGTTATGGTTTGCCACAAGGCGACCTGATTCAGGAAGGCAACCTGGGCCTGATGAAAGCTGTAAAACGTTTTGACCCGAATATGGGCGTACGTCTGGTGTCATTTGCCGTGCACTGGATCAAGGCGGAAATTCACGAATATGTGATCCGTAACTGGCGTATTGTGAAAATCGCCACCACTAAAGCGCAACGTAAACTGTTCTTTAATCTGCGCAGCCTGAAGAAATCATCGAAAAAGTTGACGCTCGCAGAAGCACAGTCGATTGCCAATGATTTAAATGTCACACCAGAACAAGTACTGGAAATGGAAGGCCGTCTGACGGCGTATGATGCGGCTTTTGATGCATCAAGCGATGACGATGATGAAGGTTCCACCCATGTGGCACCAGCGTTATATCTTAAAGATAATCGTTATGACCCGGCTCGTCTGATTGAAAATGAAGATTATGAGGAGCAAAGCACCTCTGCCCTGCATGAAGCCATGGATCAGCTAGATGATCGTTCACGTAATATCTTGCAGCGTCGCTGGCTAGATGACGAGAAATCGACCCTGCATGAGCTTGCAGCCGAATATAATGTTTCTGCGGAACGTATTCGTCAGCTGGAAAAAAATGCCATGGAAAAAATTAAAGTGGCGATGTCATCCAATTAACACCAAATTCTGTTACTGATTTACCTCGAAAAAGCCTTCTTTGATGAAGGCTTTTTTATGTCCGCATTTTGAATTTATGCTAAGGTTGAGCGCAAACTTTATCAGGAAGATCAATTCAAATGTGGATTGCGATTTCAGCACTTAATTTGGCACTTGCAGTCATGCTCGGTGCTTTTGGTGCACATGGTTTAAAAGCGCGGGCGACTGAAGCACAGCTCGGCTGGTGGCAAACAGCAACGGATTATTTTTTCTATCATGCCTTAGGACTACTGATTCTTTCTTTACTGGCGAAAGTCATTCCTGCATTGCCCATTCAATGGAGCTTCGGTCTGATTCAGGTCGGCATTTTACTGTTTTCTGGCTCACTGTATATCATGGCCTTAGGATTACCCCGCGGTTTAGGTGCTATTACGCCCATCGGCGGGGCTTTAATGATTGCCGGATGGTTAATTCTGGCCTGGAATGCTTTAAAATACGCCAGATAAGTTTGAACAACACTTAATCATGGAGGGTTGCTAGAATGATGATTTACATCAATGGCGAACAACAGGAAACTCACTGCAAGAATCTGCTGGAACTGATTCAGAGTATGGCGCTTGAGGGTAAGCGTTTTGCAGTTGAAGTCAATGAAATGATTATTCCTAAAAGCAGATTGGGCGATACGCCAATTTGCGATACAGACAAAATAGAAATTATTCACGCGGTCGGTGGCGGCTAATACTCGGGACAATTATGCAAGATTTATTACAGATTGGTTCACGCCAATTCCAGTCACGCCTTTTGGTAGGCACAGGCAAATACAAAGATTTAAATGAAACTCAGCAGGCCATTGAAACCAGTGGTGCAGAGATTGTCACTGTCGCTATTCGCCGTGTCAATATTGGCCAAGATCCTGACCAGCCGAACCTGCTGTCAGTCATTCCTCCGGAAAAATATACCATTTTGCCGAATACCGCAGGTTGCTTCGATGCCAATAGTGCCGTCCGCACCTGTATGCTGGCGCGTGAGTTGCTCGATGGCCACAATCTGGTCAAACTTGAAGTTTTGGGTGATGAAAAGACACTTTATCCAAACGTAACCGAAACACTGAAAGCTGCGCGCACCTTGATTGACGATGGCTTTGAGATCATGGTTTATACCTCGGATGATCCGATCGTGGCGCAAGAGCTGGAAAGCATGGGCTGTGTTGCGATTATGCCATTGGGTAGCCTGATTGGTTCTGGTCTGGGCATTCTGAATCCACATACCCTGTCAATCATCAAGGAAAATGCCAAAGTTCCTGTCCTAGTCGATGCCGGTGTCGGTACAGCGAGTGATGCCGCGATTGCGATGGAACTGGGTTGTGATGGTGTACTCATGAATACAGCGATTGCAGCTGCACAAAATCCGGTATTAATGGCATCTGCGATGAAAAAAGCCGTTGAAGCAGGCCGAGAAGCTTTTCTTGCAGGCCGTATGCCGCGTAAGCGTATGGCCAATGCCAGCTCACCGGAAACCGGCTATTTCTTTAAATAAATTTTCATGAACAAAAATAAAGGACTCAATTGAGTCCTTTATTTTTGTTTTTAGTTAAGGAATCAGACCTTCATCACGCATAGCAATCTGTACAGACTGACGTTCTGCCACTTTATTACGGATATGAATAATATTTTTATATGGACTCAAATCATGCTCAATCTGGTTCGACCAGTTGGTCAAGACAAATAGATAGGCATCCGCAGGGCCAAAGTTATCATCCACCAGATAATCATTGTCCGATTCACCAATCGCTTTATCGATATAACTCAATAGACGATCAACCTCTGCATAGGCTTTTTTCTTTTCATCGTCGGATAACTTGCCACCGAAGAACACCGCATAGGCATCATGTAGTTCAGAGTTCAGATAACCTAGCCATTCAAGTACCTTGGCACGTCCCATGCCCGATGGCGGAATCAGATCTTGTTTTGGATCGTGTTGAGCAAGAAACGGTAGAATCGCCACATTTTCTGTCAGGATCAGACCAGGGTTAATTTCTAACGCTGGTACATAACCTTTAGGATTAACTTCGTAATAATCCGTACCTTTTTCTGTTTTATGTGTTTTTAAATCAACACGTTCCAAATCAAAATCGACATTAATTTCATTTAAAATAATATGTGCTGCCAGTGAGCAGGCACCTGGTGAATAGTAAAGCTTCATTTCTGATCCTTGTTATACACTTCTCAATGTTTTAAATCGCTTCTGACAAACTTTCAAGTGATCAAACCTGTAAATTGCAAAAAAGCGTAACTGTGATCTCAAGACAGTTACTCATTCAATATTCAGGATATTCCGGGCTTTTGCAAGTCAATCTTGTGTAGATTTTTATCTCTATCTGTTTAACATACACAGGTTTTCCAAATATAGATGATATTTCGTGATTAGCCTGAAAAAAGAAGAATGGTTTTCCAATATCCGCACAGATGTACTGGCAGGTCTGGTGGTAGGACTTGCCCTGATTCCTGAATCAATTGCCTTCTCTGCTATTGCCGGTGTCGATCCGCAAGTCGGTTTATATGCCTCTTTCTGTATTGCGGTCTCGATTGCCTTTTTTGGCGGCCGTCCTGCCATGATCTCTGCGGCTACAGGCGCAATGGCGCTTTTGATGATTACCTTGGTAAAAGAACATGGTCTGCAGTATCTGCTGGCTGCCACAATTCTGACCGGCATCATTCAGGTCATTGCCGGCTATTTTAAAGTCGCTAAATTAATGCGCTTTGTATCGCAGGCTGTGGTCTATGGATTTTTAAATGCGTTAGCGATCCTGATATTCGTGGCACAAATTCCGGAAATTAACCGGATGGATAGCACTGGTTATCTGTTTATTGCGATTGGTCTGGCAATTATTTATCTGTGTCCGTATATCCCTAAAATCGGTAAAGCCATTCCCTCACCTTTGATCTGTATTATAGTTTTAAGCGGACTGGCGCTGTTGTTGGGTGCAGATATGCGTACCGTGAGCGATCTGGGACAATTCCCGGATACTTTGCCGGTATTCCTGATTCCAGAAATTCCACTCAATCTGGAAACCTTGCAAATTATCCTGCCTTATTCCTTTACCTTGGCGACTGTCGGTTTGCTAGAAAGCATGATGACCACTACGGTCATTGATGAAGTGACCGGAACTGAAGGTGACCGTCATCAGGAATGTCGTGGTCAGGGGATGGCCAATATTGTCAGCGGCTTTATGGGTGGGATGGCCGGTTGTGCCATGATCGGCCAGTCAATTATCAATGTGTCTTCAGGGGCACGTACCCGTTTATCGACTCTGGTCGCTGGCGTGTTTCTGCTGTGTCTCGTGGTTTTTTTGAAAGACTGGCTGGCTTATATCCCAATGGCAGCGCTGGTTGCGATCATGATTATGGTGGCATTTACCACCTTTCAATGGGGAGCAATCAAGCAATTCAGCAAACATCCGCCAGAATTTAATACCGTGATGATTGCCGTGATTATTGTCGTGCTTGCCACTCATAATCTGGCGCTTGGTGTATTTGTCGGCGTATTGCTCTCTGCCCTGTTCTTTATTAATAAACTGGAAAGAACTATACATGTCTATACGTATTTAAATACGGTCAATTCACGTAGCTATATTATTTCCGGACAGATATTCTTCAGCAGTACAGAAAAATTCTATCAGTTCTTTGATTTTAAGGAAAAGCTTGAGCATGTCGAACTCGATTTAACCCACGCGCATATCTGGGATGTGACCTCAGTGAACATGTTGAATAATGTGATCCAGAAATTTAAAGCCCAAAATATAGACGTAACAGTGATCGGTTTAAATGAAGCCAGCAGTACACTGATTGACCGGTTTAGTAGCTGATGAACGGTGATTAATAAAAGAGCCTCAATTGGCTCTTTTATTTTATCTGGAAGATCTCGCCAATTTTTATGGAGAAATACCGAGAAAAGTTTGACTTGCTCGGCTCAGGACTTAAAATACCGCATTCTGAATTTTTAGATTTGCCAAAGTTATGTCGAACGATCAATTAGACCAGCAAGTCGTGGAGCTGGAAAACTTAAGCGAGCACCGTGAAATCGTGACGTTTATGCGCCGCTCAATGCCGCTAAACACCTCTCAACGTACTGCGCTTGAACAATATGGTCACTTAATTTTGGAATATCCAGTCGGTGATTTGCGTGAGCACTTTGAACATCCTGAACGTCCTTTGACTGTAGAAATCGGTTTTGGTATGGGCCGTTCACTGGTATTGATGGCCAAAGCCAATCCTGAGCGAAACTTTGTCGGGATTGAGGTCCATGTACCTGGAATTGCGCAGTGCGTGTATGAAGCAGGTGTTGAAGGCCTAACGAACTTACGTGTGCTGGATGCTGATGCAATTCAGGTATTACGTGAAATGCCAGACAATAGTATCAATACTGTGCAATTGTATTTCCCGGATCCATGGCAGAAAAAGCGTCATTTTAAACGCCGTTTTGTTTCGCATGACCGTATGCCACTGGTGGAGCAAAAGCTAGAACTTGGCGGAACTTTCCATGCTGCAACGGACTGGGAACCGTATGCGGAATGGATGATTGAAGTATTGGAAGAACGTCCACGACTGGAAAATCTGGCGGGCAAAGGCAACAGCTACCCTCGTCCGGAATGGCGTCCGCAAACCAAGTTTGAACGTCGCGGCATCGAAGCCGGTCACAAGATTAATGATTTTATCTTCAAGAAAATTTCTTAATCTAAGACTCAAAAAAGCGCTGATTATTCAGCGCTTTTTTATGGGAAAAATTTGCCTTTGAACCCTGCTCCGTAGGTGAATCATTCGCTTCTTCATTTCTGATGACGCGTGAGAATCTGCTGGCTCAACAACTGATAGACATTTTTCAAATCTTCTCGCTGCATATTGGATAACATCTGCTGATGCATATTCAAAATATTCTGATCACCACGCATCGCTGGGCCGGTCTGCATTTTTTTGGGATCATTCTGCGTGGCTTTATTGGCAGTTTCCAGCATCAAGGGATACAACAAACTGAAATCGACCTGTTGTGCATCCACTACCTGCTTGGCCATATCATAACAATAATTGGCAAAGTTACAGGCAAATACCGCTGCAAGATGCAAACTGAGACGTTGACTAGAACTATAAGTATAAACACGATTGCTTAGGCTATTTGCCAGTTCTAATAACAGGATTTGGTCCTGTTCATTCACCGCCTCAATAAATAGTGGCGTCTGCTGCCAATCAATCTGGCGTTCCAGACTAAAGGTCTGTAAAGGATAAAATACGCCTGCACGCACATGCACATTTTTCAGTAAATCGAGATGGGTACTGCCAGAGGTATGTACGATCAGGTTCTGCTGCAAATGCGGATGAATCCGTTCAATGACGCTGGCAATCGACTGATCACTGACCGCGATAATGACCAGATCCACCTCATGACTCAGCTGTTCAGGTCGAGCGATGGCCTGAGCGTTGAATTGCTCAGCCAGTTGCTGTGATTTTTCTAGGGTTCGACTGTAGATCTGTACGATCTCATGTTGTGCTGAAAATACACGGGCAAGATGATATGCCACTCGCCCTGCCCCAATCATACTGATCCGCATCTTGTGCTGTTCCTGACTCATTGCGCACAGCATGCCAATAAATACAGATTGAGGCAATTGGCCTTGATGTTTTTGAATAGGCTTTAGAACTTTCGCAGGGTCAGAATCTGTTCACTTCGGCCAAAAGGTCCATGAACATCATGCAGAATCCCGCTAGTCAGACCGATACCATCTTCACCATATTGCTGCACCACTTCCAGTCCCAGCCATTTACCCTGCGGCAGACGGTGCATATGAATCTGCAGGTCCAGATTCGGAAATCCCCAACCGGAATTCGGGTCCTGACGTGGCACAATGCCATTGGCCGTATCGACCATACCGAGCAAACGACTAAAGTCTGTCGTCGGTTGACCTTCTACCATGTCCAGCGAATTTCTTAGCCAGACAATGCCCTTGCCTGCACGATGGTCAGCATGTGCCCGGGTTTCAATACTCTGGATATAACCGCCCGGCCAGCAGCGCATACCCTCCCAAACCGGTAAATATTCTGGACTTTCGATCGGAAAATCTTCCACTCCAGCAATGGCCGTGGTATTTGAAGTTAGCATTCTCCACGCGCGTGCCACGATACAGGTTTTACCATTGGCACACATTTCAGCTTCAACCAGTTCAATGGTTTTACCCGGACGGATCATGCGTGTGGTAATCGAAAATTCACCAAAGGCTATCAGGCCAAAAATATCCAGCCCGACCCGACCAATACGCATGTCAGCACGTGGCTGAAACTGTTCCAGTTCGACGCATAGAATACCGGTGGCTGGCGCCATGTGCTGCTCATGTGGATTCCACGCACCTTGTGCATGAATATTAGAACGGTAATAAGCCGTAGTACTGCCATCTGCATGCTGTTCGCGCTGAATAAAACTGTAATATGCCGACATTGTTTTAATACTTCCCTGAATATTCTCTTAAACTTTAGAATTTGCAAAAAGTTCTTTGATCTTTATTTTCTGAGCAAAAAGCCATGATAATTCATGATTTGACAATAAATTTTGCACTGTTTAAATCCGACTTTGGTTAAAAGTGCTGTAAAATTTTGCGCAGATAACAAGTGAAAATCCTGCTCCAAGCGTTCAATCATCTTGCTACTTTGCACCATGCTTAACCCTGTCTGCTGTGCCAGCTTCTGCATAATTTTGATGTCTTGCTGATCTTCGGGTTGCATCAGGTCATAGGTCAATGCAAGACCGTTGGTTTTAAGACACTGATGGATAGCCTGAAAAAATCCGTTTTTTTCGGAATTTGGAATGAAATGAGCCACCAGAATGGCCAATGCGGCATCGAAAGTATCCGGCTGATTCAAATCTTGAATCGTGCTTTGGATGAATTGCACCCTTTGTCGATCTATAGAATTCAGATTTTTACTAGCCTGTTTCAGCATGGCTGCTGATGGATCAATTGCAGTAAAGGTCCAGTCTGGATGTTGCTCTAATAAATACGACAATTCATAACCTGTTCCGCAACCCACTATTAATATATGTGCGGTTTCTGGGAGTTCAGTGCTGAGAATTGCTTCAATCTGCTGATGCACCAGTTCATAACCGGGAATCAGTTTACGGATATGATCGTCATAACTGGCGACCACGACTTCACTGTGAAAGTTTTTTGCCATATTTTTACTCTAAATCTATGCACGAATCTAAAACTCAGGCGGGTATTTAGATAGATTGAATATTTAAATCTTGTAGCTTGATCTTATTTACTGTTTTATTGAAATTTGATCATAGACCCGGCGACATGGATGTCGCCATTTTGCTGAGGGACATGGAAGTCCCTTCAGCAAAATAAAGGGATTTTGCTTACTTTTGGCCCATCAAAAGTAAGAAAAGCCTAAACATTGATATCGAAACCGTTATACAAATGGAGGCAATGCATGCATTAAATACTGCTTTGCCCCATTTAAGAATCGCATCAATACAATTTAAGCAATCTCTTTCAAGTTCAGCTCTTCACGCATAAATTCACGCAATTTGAACTTCTGCGCCTTCCCTGAAGCCGTCATTGGAAATTCCTGGAAGAAACGCACATAGCGCGGCACTTTATTGTGAGAAATATGCTCCTTACAATACTGACGGATGGTTTCTTCAGTACAAGGATCATTTTCATGCAGGATGATGCAGGCACAAAGTTCCTCACCATATTTATGGTCTGGCACCCCAATCACCTGTACATCTGAAACAGCCGGATGGGTATAAAGGAAATCTTCAATTTCTTTCGGGAACAGGTTTTCTCCGCCACGAATCACCACGTCCTTGATTCGGCCCTTGATTTTGACAAAGCCTTCATCATCCATTTCAGCGATATCACCGGTATGCATCCAGCGCGCCGCATCAATCACTTCCTGGGTTTTATCCTGATCTTCCCAATAACCGAGCATCACTGAATAACCACGTACACACAGCTCACCCAATTGGCCGCGTGGAACCACCTTGCCATTTTCATCGACAATTTTAACTTCCAGATGCGGATGTACCCGGCCAACCGTACTGACACGTTGCTCGACACTGTCTGCCGTTGAGCTTTGTGCACTGACGGGTGCGGTTTCAGTCATGCCATAACAAATCGTGATTTCAGACATATGCATCCGTTCAATCACGCGCTGCATAATTTCCTGCGGACATGGACTACCCGCCATAATCCCGGTACGCAGACTGGACAGATCAAACTCGTCAAACTGTTCATGTTCCAGCACCGCAATAAACATAGTCGGCACACCATAAGCCGCGGTACATCTTTCCTGCTGAATGGCTTTTAAGGTTTCTAATGGATTAAACACGGCAGACGGATAAATCATGGCGGAACCATGCGTAATACAGGCCAGATTGCCCATGACCATACCAAAGCAGTGAAATAAAGGCACTGAAATACAGACACGGTCTTCTGGCCCTAAATGAATGGCTTCACCGACAAAATAACCATTATTTAAAATATTATTATGGGTCAGCATGGTGCCTTTCGGATTGCCCGTAGTACCCGAGGTAAACTGGATATTAATCGTTTCATCGAACTGCAATTCACTGGAGATCTGTTGCAGTTGATCCAGCTCTTGTGCACTAGGCGAGCTCAGCAAATCCTGAAACCGGTGGATGCCGGTATGCTGCTGGTCATCAATTTTAATTACATGTTTTAAATGCGGCAGACGCTCTGCATTAAGGAATTTATCCTCGGTTTCCTGCAATTCCGGTGCAATTTTAGTCAGAATTTCCTGATAGTCCGTCGTCTTAAACTGCGCTGCAATCACCAGTCCCTTACAGGAGACCTTGTTTAGCACATATTCAAGCTCATTGCTTTTATAGGCCGGATTCAGGTTCACCAGAATAATGCCTGCCTTGAAGGCCGCAAACTGGGTAATGGTCCATTCCACACAGTTCGGCGACCAGATTGCCAGACGGTCACCTTTTTGCATACCTAGTTTCAGCAGCTGACAGGCAAAGGCATTGACCTGATCCTGTAGCTGCCGGTAACTGAGGCGTATGTTCTGATGCAAACTCACTACCGCATCACGTTCTGCATACTGCTCGCAAGCCTGATCAAATTTTTCACCAATCGTCATGCCCAATAAAGGCTGGCTGCTGGTTCCATAGGCATAGCTTAACCGTACTTGTGTCATTGAATCGATCTCCTTGATTCTTTGTAATTCTGATTTTCAACTTTACTAATTGTTTTATGACCACGACGACCTTGTCTGTGTACCGGTTTTTTGTGTGTTTATGCTTGTAAATTTTCCTCCTGCCCACGTACTGCGTTGACACAAAAATCGGCAATCTGTTTGACAAAGTGATCCTTATACTTCTGATCAAACATGACATTTCGGGACGGATTTAAAGGTTCAATCACGACAAAGGTCATGGCACCAACCACACCTAATGCTGCCGTATTCAAATCTTCAAATTCGAATTCTCCATTGACCTTTCCTTCGGCCAGAATTTCCTTAATGCTCTGCTTAAGCAGCTGCTTACTGCGAAAACGCTCATGTTCCATTTCCGGATCAACCGGTTCGAACATCAGTGAATACGCCAATTGGGGGCTATTCATGGCACGCTTGACAAAAGTTGTAACAGATTTTTGCAATTTCAGTTTTGGCGATAAATCTGACTCGGCAATATGGTTCAGAATTCCGACTTCATGCTGAATCGCGGCCGACAAAACCTCAATTAAAATCTGGCTTTTGCTTTCGAAATATCGATAGACCAGCCCTGTAGAAACGCCTGCGCGTTCTGCAATCGCCTGAATCGATGCCTCCTTCAAGCCCCCTTGAATAATCAGTTCACGAGCAGATTCCAAAATCGACAGGCGATTTTGTTCCATTCGTTCCTGCATCAATGATGATCTTTTATAACTCATAAAATTAATCTCAACAAGATAAAATGAATTGTAAATCATTTTGTGAATATATATTCACTTTTTTATTTTTTCGTTGTATGTTAAAACCACAAGCACAACAACAATGCTTTTTTGGACACAACAAATATAACCTCAGGATGGATGAAGAATGAATTTACAAAGCTTGGATTTCGGTTTGGATGAAACTCTAATAGCGCTTCGTGATTCAGTGGCCGCATTTTGCGCCAAAGAAATTACCCCGATTGCTCAACAGGTTGACCGTGACAACGAGTTCCCTGCTCACCTTTGGAAAAAATTTGGCGAGATGGGCCTGCTCGGGCTGACAGTCAGTGAGGAATATGGCGGTTCAAATTTTGGTTATCTGGCGCACATCATTGCCATGCAGGAAATTTCCCGTGCTTCTGCATCCATTGGGCTGTCCTATGGCGCACATTCTAACCTATGTGTAAACCAAATTAAGCGAAATGGTACTGAAGAACAGAAACAGCGTTATCTGCCTAAACTGATTTCAGGTGAATATGTCGGTGCCTTGGCAATGTCTGAACCGAATGCAGGCTCGGATGTGGTGAGCATGAAACTGAAAGCAGAAGACAAAGGCGATCACTACCTGTTGAATGGTTCAAAAATGTGGATCACCAATGGTGGCGATGCCGATGTCCTGGTGGTCTATGCAAAAACCGATTTGCAAGCCGGTGCCAAAGGCATGACCGCCTTTCTGGTTGAGAAAAATATGCCAGGTTTTAGCCACGGCACCCATTTGGACAAACTCGGCATGCGTGGTTCAAACACTTATCCGCTGTTTTTTGACAATGTTGAAGTTCCGAAAGAAAACGTCATGGGCGGCGTCGGTAATGGCACCAAGGTCTTGATGAGTGGTCTGGACTATGAACGTGCTGTATTGAGCGCTGGCCCACTGGGGATTATGGATGCCTGTATGGATACCGTGATTCCATATATTCATGACCGTAAACAGTTTGGTCAGGCGCTGGGCGAATTCCAGTTAATGCAAGGCAAAATTGCCGACATGTATTCGACCTGGCTAGCCTGTAAGGCACTGGTTTATGCGGTCGGTGCTGAATGTGACAAAGCTGAGCATAGCCGTAGCCTGCGTAAAGATGCTGCCAGTGCCATTTTATATGCTGCTGAAAAAGCGACCTGGATGGCAGGAGAAACCATTCAGACTTTAGGTGGTAACGGTTATATCAACGAATTTGCTGCCGGCCGTTTATGGCGTGATGCCAAACTGTATGAAATTGGCGCCGGTACTTCAGAAATCCGCCGCATGCTGATTGGCCGTGAACTTTTCAACGAAACAGCCTAAATCTTAACACTTAGAATAAAACAAGGATGTTCGTCATGAATCAGTTATCGAGCAAAATCAATATACGTAGTGAAGAGTTTAAAACCAACCAGACTGCCATGCTGCAACTGGTGGATGACCTGAAACAGAAAGTTGAAAAGATTGCCCTCGGTGGCGGCGAAACTGCCCGCCAAAAACATTTAGATCGCGGCAAGCTGTTACCACGTGAACGGATTAATCACCTGATTGATCCAGGAACCGCTTTTCTGGAAATTGGTCAGCTGGCTGCCTATCAGGTTTATCAGGATGATGTGCCTGCCGCAGGTGTGGTCGCTGGTGTTGGTCAGGTCAACGGTGTGACCTGCATGATCATCGCCAATGATGCTACGGTGAAAGGCGGTACTTATTATCCATTAACAGTGAAAAAGCATTTACGTGCCCAGGAAATTGCCGAACAGAACCATCTGACTTGTATTTATCTGGTGGATTCAGGCGGTGCATATTTGCCTTTACAGGATGAAGTATTTCCAGACCGCGATCACTTCGGCCGTATTTTCTACAATCAGGCACGTATGTCGAGCCAAGGTATCGCCCAGATTGCAGTGGTGATGGGTAGCTGTACTGCAGGCGGTGCTTATGTTCCCGCCATGTCGGATGAAACCATTATTGTCCGCAATCAGGGCACGATCTTCCTCGGCGGCCCTCCTCTGGTTAAGGCAGCTACTGGTGAAGTGGTGTCTAGTGAGGATCTCGGTGGTGGTGATGTGCATACCCGTTTGTCTGGCGTGGCTGATCATCTGGCTGAAAACGATGAACATGCACTTGCGATTGCCCGCAACATCGTGGCCAACCTGAACAAAAAGCCAAACAAGACCGCAGATGAAATCGAAGCGCCGCTATTTGACAGTTCGGAACTGTACGGCATTGTGCCGAGTGACGCGCGTAAGCCTTTTGATATCCGTGAAGTGATAGCCCGTATTGTCGACGGTTCACGTTTTGACGAGTTCAAGGCACGTTTCGGCACTACCCTGGTGACCGGTTTTGCCAAGCTCTATGGCATGCCGGTCGGGATAATTGCCAATAATGGCATTCTATTTTCCGAGTCTGCCCAAAAAGGCGCACATTTTATTGAACTGTGTACCCAGCGCAATATTCCACTGATTTTTCTGCAAAACATTACCGGCTTTATGGTCGGTCGCCAGTATGAAAATGAAGGCATTGCCAAAAATGGTGCCAAGCTGGTGATGGCCGTCGCTAATGCCAATGTACCTAAGTTGACTCTAGTGATTGGCGGTTCTTTTGGTGCCGGCAACTATGGTATGTGTGGTCGTGCTTATTCGCCACGCTTTATGTGGACCTGGCCAAACTCGCGTATTTCAGTGATGGGCGGTGAACAGGCCTCCAGCGTTTTGTCAACCTTAAAACGTGACCAGATTGAACAGAAAGGTGGTAGCTGGTCAGTAGAAGAAGAAGACCAGTTTAAACAGCCGATTCGTGACCAGTACGAACGTCAAGGCCATCCTTATTATGCGTCTTCGCGGTTATGGGATGACGGTGTGATTGATCCAGCGCAATCGCGTGAAGTACTAGCCTTGAGTCTGGCTGCAGCCCTAAATGCACCTATCCAGCCAACCAAATTCGGCGTGTTCCGTATGTAAGAGGTATCAAAAATGGATTATCAATTTTTACAGCTCGAACAGCAGAATCAGGTCGCGACAGTCTGGATTAATCGTGCCGAACTGCACAATGCCTTTAATACTCAAGTCATTGAAGAATTGCATGCCTGCTTCCAGTCTTTAAATAGCCGTGATGATGTGCGCGTGGTGATTCTGGCGGGTCGTGGCAAAAGCTTCTCGGCCGGTGCTGACCTGAACTGGATGAAACAGGCCGGTCAGGCTTCTCAAGCAGATAACGAAGCGGATGCGCTCAAACTGGCAAAAATGCTGCAAAGTCTGGCAACCTTGAAACAGCCGACCATTGCCCGGGTACATGGTATTGCTTTTGGCGGCGGCATGGGTTTGGCTTCGGCCTGTGATATTTGCATCGCCAGTACAGATGCCAAGTTTGCGACGTCGGAAGTACGTTTAGGCTTGGCACCTTCGACCATCAGCCCGTATGTAATTCGTGCGATTGGTGCACGTCAGGCATCGCGTTATTTCCTGACCGCAGAGCGCATTTCTGCTGAACAGGCCAAAAGCATTGGACTGGCACATGAAGTCACCACACCGGAACAGCTCGACAGCAAAATTGATGAAATTGTGGAAGCACTTTTACTTGGTGGACCTGCTGCACAGAGCGCATCCAAACAGTTGATTCAACTGGTTGACCAACAGGTATTGACCGAAGATTTACTGCTTAAAACCGCACAGCATATTGCCCATATTCGCCAGGGAGATGAGGCGAAAAATGGACTGAATGCATTTTTGAACAAACAAAGCCCGGCTTGGATCAAGACCACGGCATAACAACGAGAAGGATCCTACAATGTTTGAGAAGATTTTAATTGCCAACCGTGGTGAAATTGCCTGCCGTGTCATTCGTACAGCAAAAAAGCTAGGAATTGCCACCGTTGCCGTCTATTCCGATGCTGATGCGCAGGCACAACATGTGAAACTGGCCGATGAAGCGATCTATATTGGTGAATCGCCAGCAGCACAAAGTTATTTGCAAATTGATCGCATTATTCAGGCAGCAAAAACGACCGGTGCTCAAGCGATTCACCCGGGTTATGGCTTCCTGTCTGAAAATGACCAGTTTGCCGAAGCATGCCAAGCCAATAACATCACTTTTATTGGTCCACCGGTAGCAGCCATTCTGGCAATGGGTCTAAAGGCCACCTCTAAAGCATTGATGGAAAAAGCCGGTGTGCCTTTAACCCCCGGCTATCATGGTACCAATCAGGATGCCGACTTCCTGAAACAGCAGGCAGACAATATTGGCTATCCAGTACTGATCAAGGCCAGTGCCGGCGGTGGCGGTAAAGGCATGCGTCTGGTGGAACGCAGTGAAGACTTCCTGAGTTCACTGGCCTCATGTAAAAGTGAAGCACGCTCCAGCTTTGGTAATGAAGATGTACTGATTGAACGCTATGTGATTCAACCACGTCATATTGAAGTGCAGGTGTTTGGTGATACCCACGGCAATTATGTACATCTGTTCGAACGTGATTGCTCGGTACAGCGCCGTCACCAGAAAGTGCTGGAAGAAGCGCCTGCACCGCAAATGCCGGAAGACAAACTGGAGGCGATGCGTCAGGCGGCAATCGATGCTGCGCGTGCAGTAAATTATGTCGGTGCCGGTACAGTCGAGTTTATCGTGGAGCAAGACGGCACAGCTTACTTCATGGAAATGAATACCCGTCTTCAGGTTGAACATCCAGTGACGGAAATGATTACCGGACAGGATCTGGTGGAATGGCAACTGCGCGTGGCTTTTGGTGAACCTTTACCGAAGCAGCAGCATGAATTGCAGATTCATGGACATGCACTTGAAGCCCGTGTTTATGCCGAAGAACCGGAAAAAGGCTTTATTCCTGCGATTGGTCAGATCAGCTACCTGCATTATCCGGAGCAAAGTGACTGTGTACGTGTCGATAGCGGTATTGTCGAAGGCGACGAGATCAGCACTTATTATGATCCGATGATTGCCAAACTGATTGTCTGGGGTAAAAATCGTGAAGCAGCCCTAACCCAGATGCACCATGCGCTGGGTCAGTTCCATGTCGATGGTCTGGGTAACAATATTGCTTTTCTAGATCGCCTGGTGCTGTGTGACTCGTTTAAAAATGCACATTTAGATACTGGCCTGATTCAGCGTGAAGAAGAATTTCTGCTCAAACCTTCTGCGGATATCAGTGTCGAACTGATAGTTAGTGCCGCACTGATTGAACTTCTGTCACATCAGGCACAGAATCCCGTTCCAAGCAACCCAGTATGGCAGCAGCAAGCATTCTGGCGCTTAAACCAACAGAATAGTCATACAGTGCAATTACAACGCAATGGCATCAACCTGAAAATTCAGTTCCGCACTCAGGATCAAGGTTTTGTTGCCAGCTATAACGGTCAGCAAATTCAGATTCAGGGTCAACTCGTCGATGCCCATACTTTAGCCTTGCAACTGGCGGGTAAACAGCAAAAACTGGCTTTTAGCCAGAGTGAGCAAGGCATTACCCTGTTCCAGAATGGTCAAAGCTATAAGTTTAATTACTTGAAGTCTGATTTTAATAATCAGGATGAACAAGGCACGGAAAATAACCTGATCGCGCCAATGCCAGGCGTCATTACCCAGGTGCTCGTGGCAGCCAATGACAAAGTCAAAAAAGATGATGTGCTGATGACGCTGGAAGCCATGAAGATCGAATACTCGATTCGCGCACCGCATGACGGCATCATCGCAAGCTCATATTTCCAGAAGGGTGATCAGGTTAAAGCCGGTGATGAACTGGTCGAGTTCCAGCCGCTGGCGGAGGAAGTGGCATGACGAATTTTGTCAAAATCGTAGAAGTCGGGCCACGCGATGGCCTGCAAAATGAAAAAACACCTTTGACATTGGATGACCGGAAAAACCTGATTCTGGACCTGATGAAAACCGGTCTACAGTCCATCGAAGTCGGCTCCTGCGTTTCAGCCAAATGGGTACCGCAAATGGCAGACAGTGATGTGCTCTTTGCCAGCCTACCCCAAGATCCGAATATTCAGTTCAGTCTGCTGACCCCAAACATGAAAGGTTTTGAATCGGCACTGGCTGTGGGTTGCAAGGAAGTGGCGGTATTTACTGCAGCTTCTGAAAGCTTTACCCGCAAAAACATCAACTGCTCGATTGATGAAAGCTTCGAGAAGTTTGCCGATGTCATGGCAGCAGCCAAAGCCAATGATATTAAGGTACGTGGCTATGTTTCCTGCATGGTGGACTGTCCTTATGAAGGTGCCATTGATCCCAAGCAGGTGGTGAAAGTCACGCAGCGTTTGCTGGAGATGGGCTGCTATGAAGTGTCGTTGGGTGAAACCATTGGCACGGCCACCCCAGACCGGGTTAAATACGTCTGGGAAGCTTGTTTGGCTGAACTTGATGCCAAAGTGCTGGCCGGTCATTTCCATAATACCTACGGCATGGCAATCGCCAATATTTACCAGTCTTTACTTCAAGGCATTCGGGTCTTTGATTCCTCCATTGCCGGCTTAGGTGGCTGCCCTTATGCCAAAGGCGCTTCAGGCAATGTTTCAACTGAAGACCTGTATTACCTGCTCTCGAATATGGGCTTTCAAACCGGTATTCAGCTAGACGCCCTGATGCAGGCCAGCCGTAATATCAGTGAAGTCTTGCAGCGCAACAATCCATCCAATTATGCCAATGCCTATTGGCAAAAAGCCTGTGCTTGAAAATAAACTTGCTTGAGCAAAATGCTCTTAAGCAAACCATAAGGATATAAGCAGCAGATTGAAGTCTGCTACAACAATAATAGAGGTGACAAGATGTCAAACAAGGTTTATGACAGCGCTCAATCCGCCTTAAAGGATGTGGTGCAAGATGGTCATACCCTGGCCGTTGGTGGTTTTGGCCTATGTGGTATTCCGGAAGCTTTGATCGCAGCTTTAAAAGAAACAGGTGCTAAGCAACTCACCTGTATTTCCAACAATGCCGGCGTAGACGGCTTCGGTCTCGGACTGCTGCTGGAAACCAAACAGATTAAAAAAATGATTTCCTCTTATGTCGGTGAAAATAAGGAATTCGAACGTCAATATTTAAATGGCGAACTGGAAGTTGAACTTACTCCACAAGGGACTTTGGCAGAAAAATTACGTGCTGGCGGTGCCGGTATTCCGGCTTTTTATACGGCGACGGGTGTCGGAACCGTGATTGCTGAAGGTAAGGATGAACGTGAATTTAAGGGCAAGAAATATATCCTGGAAGAATCTTTAACAGCTGATGTTGCTCTGGTTAAAGCCTATAAGGCCGATAAAGCCGGCAACCTGATTTTCCGTAAAACCGCCCAGAACTTTAATCCGGTCTGTGCCATGGCCGGCAAAGTCACCATTGCTGAAGTCGAAGAAATTGTCGAGATTGGTGCGCTGGATCCGGATGAAATCCATCTTCCGGGCATTTATGTGAACCGGATAGTCCTGAATGCTCAACCGGAAAAACGTATTGAACAGATGACTTTAAAGGCGGAGGCTTGATCATGGCTTGGACACGTAATGAAATGGCGCAGCGCGCGGCACAAGAGCTTGAAGATGGTTTCTACGTCAATCTAGGGATTGGCCTGCCGACGCTAGTCGCGAACTATATTCCGGAAAATATCAATGTCTGGCTGCAGTCGGAAAATGGCCTGCTGGGGATTGGCGAATTTCCAACCGAGGAGACAGTGGATGCCGACCTGATCAATGCCGGTAAACAGACGGTTACCGCGCGTAAAGGTGCTTCATTTTTCTCAAGTGCCGACTCCTTTGCCATGATCCGTGGCGGTCATGTCAATATTGCCATTCTGGGTGCTATGGAAGTGTCCGAAACTGGTGATCTGGCCAACTGGATGATTCCAGGCAAAAAGGTCAAAGGCATGGGCGGTGCCATGGATCTGGTCGCGGGTGTACAAAAGGTCGTGGTCTTGATGGAACACTGCGCCAAAGATGGTACACCGAAAATTGTACCGCAATGTAGCCTGCCCCTTACCGGCCAGGCTGTGGTGAACCGGATTATTACCGATCTCGGTGTACTGGATGTTACTCCTGATGGAATTCGACTGGTTGAACTGGCACCAGAGGTAAGTTTTGAAGAGATTCAAAAAGTCACGGGGGTAGCGCTACTACGTAACGCTGCCTGATCCAGCCAGCCCTTAAGAATGAAGCATCTTAAGGGCTTTTTTATATATAGCTGTTTCATTTCAAAATAATAATCGCAGAATAAATGGATTTTAATCATGCAAACTCAACAAAATATTTTGCAGCGCTTCGCCTTGCGCGTCAGCGACTGGTCTGAAAAATGGTTTCCGGATTCTTATATTTTTGCCCTGCTTGGCGTCATCATTGTGGCGATTGCCGCCATCGGAATTGGTGCACCCGCACAGGATGTCGCGATTTCCTTTGGAGACGGCTTCTGGAGCCTGATTCCCTTTACCTTGCAGATGTGCATGCTGATCGTGGTCGGTTATGTGGTTTCCGTATCTAAGCCTGTCCAGCTTCTGATCCAGAAAATGGCGCGCCTGCCACATTCCGGTCGTGGTGCGATTGTCCTGGTCGCCACGGTCAGCCTGTTAATTTCTCTGATTAATTGGGCCATGAGTACTGTACTGACTGCACTCCTAGTGATTGCACTGGCACAGCGTAAAGAGCTTAACATAGATTACCGCGCTGCTGCGGCTG
Organism: Acinetobacter sp. RG5; assembly: GCF_031844265.1. Classification (GTDB taxonomy): domain Bacteria; phylum Pseudomonadota; class Gammaproteobacteria; order Pseudomonadales; family Moraxellaceae; genus Acinetobacter. The sequence continues at coordinate 219,816 of NZ_JAUZUV010000001.1, forward strand.
CAGCGATTATCGGGATGGGTGCGACCTGGGCACTGGGCATCAGTTCTTCAGCTGCACAGTTACAGGCCAATAAAAGCAGTCTGCCTGAACCGATTTATAATCTGACGGGCGTGATTCCATTTACCGAAACCATTTTCCTGCCGCAATCCATGATCATGACGGCGGTACTGATTGTAGCTTCAATTGCGATTGCTTACTGGTCAGCACCTAAAGGGTCTGACATTAAAACCATTGAGCACTTCCCGATTCAGATTGAAGAAGAAAAACCGGAAGTATCTGCCGAAAAAAGACCGGGGGATTGGCTGGAAAATTCACCCATTTTAAGCATTCTGATTGTGATTCTGGGCGCAGTCTGGATGTTTAACGAATTTTCCAAAAGCAATCCGATTCTGGCCATTTCCAGCTTAAATACCTATAACTTTATCTTCCTGATTTTGGGCGTGGCCTTACACGGTACACCGCGAAATTTCCTGAATGCGGTATCCAAAGCCGTACCCGCCATTTCTGGGGTACTGATCCAGTTTCCGCTGTATGGCAGTATTGCCTTTATGATGACCAATGCGCTAAACCCGGCCGATCTGTCATTGTCACATTACATTGCCGAGTTCTTTGTTTCGATTGCCTCGCAGGAAACCTTTGCCATTGTGATGGGCTTATACTCGGCGATTCTGGGTTTCTTTATTCCTTCTGGCGGTGGGAAATGGATTATCGAAGCACCCTATGTGATGCAGGCAGCCCATGACCTGAAAGTGCATCTGGGCTGGTCGGTACAGATTTATAATGCTGCCGAAGCCTTACCGAATTTGATTAATCCTTTCTTTATGCTGCCGATGTTGGGTATCCTGAAATTAAAAGCCAAAGATGTGATTGGATTTACGGTGACCCAGCTGATTTTCCATCTGCCTTTGGTACTGTTCCTGCTCTGGTTCCTGGGAAGAACCCTGACCTATAGCCCGCCGGTATTTTCTTAATTCAAGACAATAAAAAAGGACGAAAATTCGTCCTTTTTTATATACGCCGCTCTCTTAATTTCCTGTCTTCTCAACCACACCTTCATCATCTACTTCACGCACAATTCCCGTTTCAGTATTCACGACCTCAAAGGTCACGCGACGGTTCTGAAACTGTCCAGCAGGTGTCGCATTGGGTTCAACCGGCTGATCCTCTCCCATGCCAACTGCCTGTAACTGTGCAGGATTGACCCCTTTTCCAACGAGATAACTGGTAATCGCTTGAGCTCGTTGCACAGACAGCACCTTATTTTCTGCTTCACTACCCTGAGCATCGGCATGTCCTGTAACCTTCAGAATGACATGCGGTGCTCGTTGCAATAATGCAGCAGCCTGATCCAGCACCAATTTATTGACCTCGGGAACTTCAGTCGATGCCGTATCAAAATTAATGATCTGTAAATTCAGTGCAGTCGCCACATCCAGCGCTTTAACATTATCGGTCTTGATACTGGCCAAGGCTTGTTCTGCCTCACTATTGGCGGTATTAATCACGTCACTTCTATTGAGCGGCTGCTGGGTCACCACTGTGACATTTTTGGCCAGACTACGAATTTGTGCTGCCAGACGCTCGGCCTCTGCATTGGTTGCTGCACGCACTGAAACCTGATTGCCAATCCAGTCAAGTGACACATTTGGCATTCCCTGCATTGTTCTCAACACAGTCGGAATAGTATCCTGATCAATAAATTCTGAATGATAAACCTCACTGCTCAGCGCCCCACAACCAATATTATAATTAAAGATCTGTTTGATCTCGTTTTGCAAAATTTCCATATACTGCGGATTATTCAGCTGTAATTGACAACTGACAATTTCGCCATTACTGCCTGTACTTAATCGCAAGGATGCAGGCTGAGCTGCAGCAACTTCACTGGTCGCTTGGGTATTTGAATCTTCAACATCATCCTGCATGCAGCTACGAACCAAAAACAGGATCAAACCCGCCAGGATCAGAAAAATAATAAACGGCCATAAAAAGCCGGTTTTTCTTTCTTCCTGAACAATGATGGTCTGCTCCGCCAATACAGGTTCCTGATTTAAATTCTGCCCTGCCAAAGGTGAAACTCCAAGCGCTGCCAGAATAGGGCCAGCCCAAAGGGGTAATGCGCGCTGAATCGAATCGGCGTGGGTTTCCAGCAAATGGCTAATCGCTTCCGGACTCGAAGCACCTGCTTCAGTCTGTAAAAAATTCATGGTCGGTACAATTGACCGGTTCAAGGTATGCTCTATTTCATCTTGCGGCGTGCTCTGATCCACTTGATCGAGAAATTGCTGCTTGAGTGCCGGGTTTGCATTGAATAATTCATGAATTTTTGGATTAAGTTGCTGACCAAGATTCTCGATCCAGGCGGGACGTGAACGCAATATACTTAAAAATATGGGATAGAATTGAGCCAAAGCTTGATCTTTGGCAAATAAGTGCTCGGTTTCACCTTGAAGCACAATCGCCGTAACATCGCTTTTTAGGCGTTCTATAAAGTCTATATTCATAATCGTCACCATTCTTTTGATTTTTCTAATGTTTAATATTTAATCAGTGTAACGATCCCCATTTTTTGAAAATGTAAATAATTGTATGAATATCATAAAGTTTCACTATTTTTGTTGAGTACTCATTTTACCAACACAAAATTTAAAAAATAAAAAAAGCCAGCCGAAGCTGACTTTTATAAAATTGGGATCACTTAAGCAGCAAAAGTTTGAACCACTTTACCCAGCACTTTTTGATTAATTAACGGGGTATTTTTACCTTGTGACACGATGCTTTCTTTATTCAGGGTCCATTCCAGTTCCGGATCTAGCAGCACCCAGCCTGATTCATTTATCCATCGATCTGCCATTTGTGCAACACGTGCCGGAGCCAAGGTCACTTTTTCCACCCATTCCAGTGGAGTCAACAACCCCTCACGAATCAATTGCAAACCAAAAGGCACATAAGTATCAAAAGCAGTGAATCCTGGCTGCGTTTCAGCAAACGGCGCCATTTTCGCAGAGCTGCTCAGCGGTTCATGATGAGTACAAATCGCATCAATCACACCTGATTTTACACCCTGACGCAGTAATTCTTTGTCCTGTTCAGAACGGAGTGGCGGACGTACATGTGCAAGAGAGTTAAATCCATCAATCAAATGATCGGTCAGATGTAACTGATGCATGGCCACATCACAGGTCACCGGTAAGTCTTTTTCCTTGGCAATACGAATAAGTTCCACCGAAGCACCGCAAGACAACAGACCAAAGTGTGCTCGTACTTTGGTTGATTCAATCATCAATAGATATTTGGCGATTGCCACAGTTTCAGCCAGTGCCGGAATCATCGGCAAACCCTGACGTGATGCAATAAAGCCTTCATGCACACAGCCGTCTTTGGCGATTTGTGGTTCTTCGGCATAGAACACCACTGTCAGGTCTAAACCTGCAGCATATTCAAGGGTACGCAGTACCACGTCATCATTGGCAAACGGCGCACTGGCATTGGAAACGGCAGTACAACCGCCCTTTTTCAAGCCTGCCATATTTGCCGGTTGTTGACCATTTAAGCCTTGGGTTTGTGCACCAATCACTTGAAGATAGATACCACCATCCAGCATGGCTTTTTCAACCAGGCCGTGAATCAATGCACCATTATCTTGTACGATTGGCTTTGAATCGGGTGGCGTAAATACGTGCAAAATGCCATTTTCACGTGCCGCTTTTCCTTCAGACTTAAGCGTACCGTGTTGCTGTTGACCCGGTTCACGTAAACGCGCACACAAATCGACCATGGTTGGCATTAACCATTTGCCTTGACCATCAATCGTTTCAGAGACGTCTGCTGTTTCTGCAACGAATTTTCCATTTTCCAGATACACGGTCTGGATAGAATTAGTGTTTTGGATCGGATCAAGAACACGGACATTTTCAATTTTTACAATAGTCATGACTTATTCCTTAACCCGCAATCGCTTCAATCAAACCTTGTTCTTGTAACTGGCCTTGCATCGATAAAGCCAACACCGCCATACGCACGGCAATACCATTGGTCACCTGCTTCAAAATCACAGATTGCGAACCATCCGCAATACTTGAGTCGATTTCAACCCCACGGTTCATTGGTCCCGGATGCATCACGATACAATCCGGTTTGGCCATGGCAAGACGTTCTTTATTCAAGCCATACATTTTGTAGAACTCTGCTTGCGAGGCCAGTGCCGGAGAATCAATACGCTCGTTTTGAATACGTAAGGTAATGATCACGTCGCAGTCTTTGATGCCGTCTTCCATATTGTTAAATAGACGAACACCATCGCCATATTCTTCAAAACCCAATGGCAGCAAGGTATTCGGTGCAATCACCCGGATATCCTGGCAACCTAAAGTTTGCAAGGCAGCCACATCTGAACGCGCGACACGTGAATGCTTGATATCGCCAATAATGGCAATCGACATTTCTTCGAATTTTTTATTGGTTTCGCGGCGAATGGTCAGCATGTCCAGCATCGCTTGAGTCGGATGCGCATGACGGCCATCACCGGCATTAATAATTGCCACTGTTGGACAGACATCCTTGGCAATAAAATGCGCTGCCCCTGAAGATGAATGACGCACCACGAAAATATCGGCCGCCATGGCTTCCAGATTCCATAAGGTGTCACGCAGGGTTTCACCTTTGGAAGTACTCGAACGGGCAATATCGATATTGAGAACGTTGGCAGAAAGGCGCTTGGCAGCGGCTTCAAAGGTGGTGCGGGTACGGGTTGAATTTTCGAAGAACAGGTTCATCACCGTTTTGCCTTCGAGCAAATTATTGGTGATCAGCTGATTTTGGTCATTAAAAAAGGACTGTGCAGTGTCCAATATTTTTGTCAGGGTTTCTTTAGAAAGACCTTCGATGGTCAAGAAGTGTTTTAGATTACCTTCTTTATTGAGTTGAATCTGGCTCGGTGTATGCAATGCCGCCAAGTGCATGAGAGATTCCTTATGCGTTAAGTCAACATATTATACAGAGATTGGCGAATTTTTATAGTTGGCCATGCTGCTACTTGTACAAAAAGCATCTGAACAATAAAAATAAAAAATCAGATTCCTTTGTATTTTTTCAATAACATAATTTAACCCGATTTGCATCTTGCTGATTTTAAGTACAAAACCAACGGGCGCTTCAGTCTGGAGCATTCACACCCATCTCAGGTTTAACGCAGTGCACCAATATAACGATGTGACACCTGTGCACGATAGATATCGTCTTCATCCGGTTCGACCGAGATCAGCCCTTCCTGCTGGCTTGGGTGTGCAGATTCTGTTGGTGAATCTTGTGCTGTTTCCGAAATCTCCAGTACCATTTTCAGGCGCTGGATCAGATGATTCAAATCTGGGTCTTGGGTCTGCTCTGCCAGTTGAATCACATGCCGGGCATAATCCAGGTTCTCTGCCAGATAAATTGCATCAATCACCCGACCTGAAACACGTCGTAAACGCGCATAGATTAAAGTGGCCACTGAAAAAGCGTCATGGTTGCGTAACTGATTCTCTAACATCTTAACCCCCATTATAAAATTGAAAAATCAGGCAGCCATCGCTCCCCATCGACTGACCGCCTGATTTGCCATGTATAGAGCAAAATGCATACCAGTTCCTCAATTTATAGTGTGAATATTATTTTTCTCTATCACATGCCACGGCCTTTCAGAGAATTTCAAAAGCTTTCAATATAAAAATACGGTAAACTTAGCGCAGTTTTTTATTTATCTTTTTTGGTCTCTCTATTATATGAATACCTCTCCACGTTTAAGCAATTATTGGGTCACCTGTGCCGATGGTCTGGAAACCTTATTAGAAGAAGAAATACAAGGCTTAGGTGTTCAGAATATTGAGCGTTTTCCAGGCCGTTTAACCTTTAAAGGTACACTGGAAAATGCTTATCGTATCTGCATGTGGTCACGTCTGGCTTCACGTGTCTTGATGCCGATCCACACGCATGAAATTGAATTTTCTCATGATGCCCGTGATGTGGCAGAAGAACTCTATGAAGGGGCTCTCAGCTTTGACTGGTCGCTGATTTTTGCACCACAAAGTACCTTTGCGATTCGTTTGCATGTCGAACGTGATATCAAGGTCAATACCCAGTTTGCGACTTTACGTGCCAAAGATGGTGTCGTAGATTCCTTTATGGAAGCCGTAGGCAAACGTCCAAGCATTGATACCAAACAGCCTGAAATTACCATGTATATTCTGGCAGGCAAGAAAGAACATACTTACTGCCTGGACCTGTCTGGCGACTCTTTGCATAAACGCGGTTATCGCCGCTTTATGACTGACGCCCCAATCAAGGAAAACCTGGCCGCTGCGATTCTGCAAAAAGGTGGTTTAAAAGCGTTAAATCCGGACATCATTGTCGATCCAATGTGTGGTTCAGGTACCTTTATTATTGAATCCCTAATGATTTTGACCGACCGTGCACCGGGTCTGGTCCGTCGTTTCGGTTTTAATGGCTGGAATGGCCATGACCATGAACTGTGGATGAGCATCAAGGCCGAAGCTGCTGAACGTCATCAAGCGGCAATGAAAAATCAATTACCACAATTCTATGCCTTCGATGCGGACTGGGAAGCGGTTAAAGCCACCAGACAAAATATTATCGCGGCGGGTTTTGAAGCTGCTCTCGACAATATCATGATCGAAGAACGGACTTTAAATGACTGGCCTGATTTCCATGCAGAAGGCAAGAAAGTATTCTTCGTGACCAACCCGCCATATGGCGAACGTCTCGGCGATAAAGCGCAAAACCGTTCTTTATACCTGGGTTTATCGGCTTTATTGCAAAAGAATTTCCCGAATCAAAAAGCGGCTGTGATTGCCTCCCAAGTGGAACAGGCCGATGTGCTGGCGTTCAATGATCCGCAAATCCTGCGTTTGATGAATGGTAAATTGCCGATCTATATCCGCTTCGGTACGGTTAAACCGGCCGCAGTGGTACGTCCATTCCTAGAAAGCTGGCAGCCTCAGCAGTTTGAACCGATTGAAGGTGCGATGGAGTTTGCCAACCGTCTGACCAAAAATATGCAAGCTTTAAAAAAATGGGCAGTCAAGGAACAGATCCATTGTTTACGTCTCTATGATGCAGATTTACCTGATTTTAACGTCGCAGTAGATCTGTATGGCGAGCGTTTGCATGTACAAGAATATGCGCCACCTAAAACTATTGATCCGGAAAAAGCCAAAAAACGTTTCAACCTGGCCTTACAGGCCATTCGTGCCGTGACCGGTTTGGGCCGTGATGCGATCTTTATCAAGACCCGTGCACGTCAGGAAGGTAAAAACCAGTACACCAAACAAAGTACAGCATCCAAGCGTTTTATCGTTCAGGAAGGTCAAGCCAAGATTCTGGTCAACCTGACCGATTATCTGGATACCGGTCTGTTCCTGGATCACCGTCAAATGCGTTTACGTATTGCACGTGAAGCAAAAGGCAAACACTTCCTGAACCTGTACAGCTATACCTCAACGGCAAGTTTACATGCTGCTTTGGGTGGTGCTGCAAGTACAACCAGCGTCGATCTGTCGAATACTTATTTGAACTGGTCTAAAGAAAATTTTGTTCTGAACGGCTTAACCGTGGATCATGCGGATGAACAGCATCAGTTCTTTGCCTCTGACTGTTTCGAATGGCTAAAAGAAGGTCATGAGCAATATGAGCTGATCTTTATCGACCCACCAACCTTCTCAAACTCGAAGAAATTCTACGGGACCTTTGACGTACAGCGCGACCATTTGTCCCTGTTAAAACGTGCGATGAACCGCTTAACCACTGATGGTACCTTGTATTTCTCAAATAACTATCGTGGTTTTGAGATGGATGAAGAAATTCTGGCCTTCTTTGATGTTGAAGAAATTACCCAGGAAACCATTGGACCTGACTTCAAGCGGAATCAAAAGATTCACCGTGCCTGGAAAATCCGTCATCCGCAAGTGTAATTTGATGATGAATTAACTGTCTTTATCACGATTGATATCTTCTTTATTTTCCCTGAGCTGAGTTTTAAGCCATGCTTTAAAGCTCGCCGCAACAAGAATACAAAAGTGTTGCAATGCTCGAAGTTAACAATAAGATTAAAAAAAACCCAGCCTAGGCTGGGTTTTTTGTTGCAAGGAGAAGTGGTTTAGTTAAGTTTCATTTTTTCAAAGATTAACTCACCTGCTTCAGCTTTCACCAGAATGGTATCGCCCGGCTGGAACTCTCCGCCCAGGATTTTCTGCGCCAGACCATTTTCAATACGCTGCTGGATTGCACGTTTCAGGGGGCGCGCACCATACAGTGGATCAAAGCCAGCATCGATTAACTGATCGAAAGCACTGTCATCTACCGACAAGCGCATATCACGTTCTGCCAGACGTTGACGTAAACGGTTCAACTGGATATCGGCAATACCGCGAATCTGGTCTTTTTCCAGCGCATGGAACACTACCAGTTCATCAATACGGTTAATAAATTCTGGACGGAAATGTTCCGATACCGCATTCATCACCACCGTACGGACTTCTTCTTTTGTGGCATTACCGCCCAATTCACGTACATCCTGCGAACCCAGGTTCGAAGTCATGACGATCACAGAGTTTTTAAAGTCCACTACCCGGCCTTGCGAGTCAGTTAAACGGCCATCATCCAGTACCTGTAGCAAGATGTTAAATACGTCCGGATGCGCTTTTTCGACTTCATCAAACAAGATCACACTATACGGTTTACGACGTACGGCTTCAGTAAGCACCCCACCTTCTTCATAACCGACATAGCCCGGAGGCGCACCAACCAAACGGCTGACCGAATGTTTTTCCATAAATTCTGACATATCGATACGCACCATGGCATCGTCGCTGTCAAACAGGAAATTCGCCAAGGCTTTGGTCAATTCTGTTTTACCGACACCCGTTGGCCCCAGGAACAGGAATGACCCACTTGGACGGTTCGGATCTGACAGACCGGCACGTGAACGGCGTACTGCATTGGATACCGCCACCACGGCTTCATCTTGCCCTACTACACGGTTATGCAGGAATTCTTCCATATGTAGCAATTTGTCACGCTCGCCTTGCAGCATTTTCGCAACCGGAATACCGGTCGCAGCACTCACTACTTCAGCAATTTCATTGTCGGTGACTTTGTTACGCAGCAATTTTGGCGTTGCGCTTTCATCGGCTTTTTCAGCCAGTTCAAGCTGCTTTTGCAACTCTGGTATCACGCCATATTGCAAACGCGCGGCCTCGCCCAGATCACCTTCACGTTGCGCTTTTTCAAGTGCTGTACGTGCCTGATCCAGTTTGATCTGTACGTCTTTATTGCCTTCGACCAGCGCTTTATCTGCACGCCAGACTTCTTCCAGGTCATGATACTCTTTTTCAACTGTGGCGATCTGATCGGACAAGTATTGAATCTCAGCTTTGGCACCTGAGTCTTCATCTTTTTTCACCGCTTCCAGCTGCATTTTTAACTGAATCAGACGGCGTTCCAGTTTATCCAGTGCTTCTGGTTTAGAATCGAGTTCCATTTTGATGCGCGATGCTGCTTCATCAATCAGGTCAATAGCTTTATCCGGCAACTGACGGTCGGTGATATAACGATGTGACATTTTCGCCGCCGCAATAATCGCGGAATCCAGAATCTGTACCCCGTGATGGGTGGCATAGCGATCTTTCAGACCACGCAGAATCGCAATGGTATCTTCCACGCTTGGCTCATCGACCAGTACTTTCTGGAAACGACGTTCCAGCGCTGCATCTTTTTCAATATACTGACGATATTCATCCAGTGTGGTCGCACCGACACAGCGCAGCTCGCCACGGGCCAACGCAGGTTTCAGCATGTTACCGGCATCCATCGCGCCATCACCTTTACCGGCACCCACCAGCGTATGCAACTCGTCGATAAACAGGATGATTTCACCTTCGTGTTTGGCAATATCTTTCAGAACCGCTTTTAAGCGCTCTTCAAACTCACCACGGTATTTGGCGCCAGCCAGCAAAGAACCTAGATCTAGAGATAAAACACGCTTCCCTTTGAGTCCTTCAGGCACTTCACCATTAATAATCCGCTGCGCCAGACCTTCGACAATCGCCGTTTTACCGACCCCTGGCTCACCGATAAGTACCGGGTTATTTTTGGTACGGCGTGACAAGACCTGAATAGTACGACGGATTTCATCATCACGGCCAATCACAGGATCAAGCTTGCCTGCCAACGCACGTTCAGTTAAATCAATGGTGTACTTATTCAGTGAATCACGCTGATCTTCATAATTGTTGCTCATGACTTTTTCATCGCCTCGGATTTGATTAATCAGCTGTTTCAGTAGATCTGCTTTTACGCCGACACTACTGAGTATTTTTTGCGTAGATCCTGTTTCAGCCAGTGCTAAAATCAACCAATCAACACTAACGAATTCATCTCCGGCTTTTTGTGCATAACTCTCCGTTAATGTCAGTACTTTATAAGCTTCAGGATTTACATTAATGTCCGCTGACGGATTTGATAATTTTGCCGCATCATTGAGGGCTTGTTGTAGCTTCGTTTGCAGCTCAACTAAATTTGCACCTGCTTGCTGTAATAAGCTTGCATAAGAAGCTTCTTTTAAAACTGCATGGAGAAGATGAATCGGTTCAATTGCGGTATGGTCTTTGCTCATAGCGAAGACTTGTGCATCTGAAAGGATCTGCTGCAGGCGATTGGTAAATTTTTCAAAACGCATTCTTGTTATTCCTCACAACAAATGTTCTACTTGATGGATATATGGGTGCACTTGATAAAATTTCAAATCATTTTTATATATTTTTCAAAAACTTAATATAAACATTTAGACAGTTTTTAATAATAATATTGGTGTAATCAAATCATATTTCAAGTGAGGTTAGAAGAATTTTTAAGGTGAAGATAAACAATTCATATTTTATTTAATTTACTCTGCTATTTTTCAGCTTAGTAGAGAATAGAGAGATATTTTTAGTACGGTTGCAACCTTCCTAGTAATCGCAATACTTCACTCAAACCATGTTCTGTTTGCATCAAGGATCTTGGCGTTTGATGATTCAAAAGCTTGTTAGGTGAATTGATAAAATGGCGCATCCAGCTCAAGTCTCCACCATGCAAGCTAAATAACTTTTGATAGATATTTACTAAAGCTATAGCTTTTTCGCCTGCTGTAGTATCTGGTTCTAATTCTTTTTCATTTATAACCAGAGATAATTCCGCCTCAGATAAACCCAGAATCAATGCAAGTTCGAATTCTTTCAGTTGCAACTGCTCAGCTAAGTTGAATACTGCTATAGCTAATACTTGGGATTTAGAAATACCTGTTTCACTATTCATTTTTATCAAATCATCTTGATGCGTCTTATTTCGATTATGCTGCTTTTATTGTTTTCCGGCCATGTTGTTTATCATCAAATTTAATTTCTCATAAAATTAAAACACCCTCGCTTGGAGGGTGCTTTAAAATAACAACACCATGATTATGGTGCCGGATTCGGCTGTTGACGGTGAATATCTTCAATACCTTTCAGTACTTCTTCAGACAGGTCGACTTCAAAAGCCTGAATATTTTCTTTGAGCTGATCCAGATTGGTCGCACCGATAATGGTACTGGTCACAAAGAACTGCTGCTTGATAAAGGCCAAAGCCAATTGGGTAAGACTTAAGCCATGCTGTTCTGCCAGCTGGGCATATTGCTCGGTTGCCCATTCACTTTGCGGATTGCTATAACGGCTAAAGCGGGAGAACAGTGTTACACGCGCATTGGCAGGACGTGCACCATGCCGGAATTTACCGGTCAGATAACCAAATGCCAAAGGTGAATACGCCAACAAGCCCACACCTTCATAATGGGCAATTTCTGACATGCCGATTTCATAAGTACGGTTCAGCAGGTTATATGGGTTTTGTACACTGACAAATTTGGACAAACCTAATTTCTCTGCGAGGTGCAGAAATTTCATCGTGCCCCACGGGGTTTCATTGGAAAGACCAATATAACGGATACGGCCTTTTTTAATTTCATCCTGCAAGGCAGTCAGGGTTTCTTCCAGATCCGTTACGGCACGGTCTTCTGCCGCTTCAGCATTGCCATAACCCAACATGCCAAAGAAATTGGTGGGGCGTTGTGGCCAGTGTAACTGATACAGGTCGATATAATCCGTTTGCAGGCGTGACAATGACTGGTCTATTGCTGCTGAAATTTCATCGGCAACAAAACGGGTTTTACCATCCCGGATATGACTACCACCTTGCGATGGTCCGGCAATTTTTGAGGCTAAAAAAAGTTTGTCACGGCCACCACGGGCAGCGATCCAGTTTCCAATCATGCGCTCGGTGGCGCCCTGCGTTTCAGGTTTTGGCGGTACCGGGTACATTTCCGCAGTATCCCAGAAATACAGTCCCTGATCTAAGGCATAATCCAGTTGCTGAAAAGCCTGTTCTTGCGTGTTCTGCTCACCAAAGGTCATGGTGCCCAAACAAATTTCTGGCAAAAGAATGCCGGTATCCGCCAACGGTCTGAATTGCATAAAAACATCCTGTGAATTTTATTCAGTGAATTGAGATTAAGTGGGCTATAACCTATCAGAATTATAAGGGAGACTTAAATCATCTTTTCTGAGAAGCTTGTTCTAAATTTTTATGTATTGAGTAATGACGCATAAAAAAAGCAAATCCGAAGATTTGCTTTTTAATATCTGGATTATTCGTCTATGGCACCATCTGCCACTGCTTCAGATGCTTCTTCTAATGAAGCATCAAAGATCAGGATGGCTTTACCATCGGTTTCGATCATGCCCTGCTCTTCCAGGGTTTTTAGTACACGTCCGACCATTTCGCGGGAACAGCCAACAATGCGACCAATTTCCTGACGGGTAATACGAATCTGACGGCCATTCGGCAAAATCATCGCTTCTGGCTGTGAAGACAGGTCGATCAGACAACGTGCAATCCGGCCTGAAACATCAATAAATGCCAGATCAGTAACTTTACGTGTGGTATTTTTCAAACGACGTACTAATTGAGCAAATACCGCATAGCTCAGATCAGGATATTGCTTGCTGATTTCGTGAAAGTTTTCATAGGTAATTTCGGCAATTTCACACACATCACGCGTACGAACTTCCGCAGTACGTTGTGGATTAACCTCGAATAGACCCATTTCCCCAAAGAAGTCACCCGCATTTAAATAAGCCACGACAATTTCACGATCATCATCTTCACGAAGAATGATAGATACAGACCCCTTCAGAATTAAATATAAAGATTTAGATTCTGATCCTGCATCAATGATCGTGGTACGTTTTGGATAACGATTAATATATGCACGTTTTAACAGTGCTTTCACGGATTCTGGTAATTGCCCCGGAGAAAGCGCATCAGTGCTTAATTGTGAAAAGTTTGAAGTCATGCTAACAGTTCCGATTATGGATAATTTATAGATCGCACAAGACCTAATGTGAACTTGTCACACAGTGGGATTGAAATTCCGTATCAACCCAATTTATGTTAGTGTACAGTTACTTGACAAATTTATAGCTTTTTTTAGGTAGTTTCAATGCAAACAAGCGTTCATTGGGTAGAGAATGTTGCTTTTAAAGCAAAAACTCAAAGTGGTCATACTATTATCATGGATGGTTCAGCTGAATACGGTGGTGAAAACCGTGGTCCTCGTCCAATGGAGCTACTTTTAACTGGTCTGGGCGGCTGTGCGTCTTTTGATATTGTTACCATTTTAAAGAAGGCTCGTCAGGATATTACCGATGTACGCTGCGAATTAAAGGCTGAACGTGCAGATACAATTCCGGCAGTATTCACGAAAATTCACTTGCATTTTGTAGTGACCGGCAAAGCGATTAAAGAGAAACAGGTCGCAAAAGCCGTAGAACTTTCTGCTGAAAAATATTGCTCTGCCAGCAAAATGCTGTCTGATGGCGGTGTTGAAATCACCCATGATTATGAAATAATCGAAGCAGAATAAAATCTAGATTCTGTAAAAAAGCGGCTGGAAAAGCTGCTTTTTTTGTATCAGAAAATTGCCTTTTCTCAGAACCGCTGAACTGAATACTGATTGCCATCTTCAAAGCTCAAGATATTTTCTGGAAATCTTAAGGCGCCGAGTCGATGTCTGAACGCGACACCCTGTTGACGATCGAGATAGCGTTTACCCACTGAATAATCCACACAAAATACGTTTTGTTGCTGTCCATACCATTGCAGTGCATCGATCGATTTGAGTAAACCGGTTTTTTCTTCAGTAGATTTAAAGTTCCGCCAATAATGTCCAGTAATGACTGGAATTTGGTCGGTATAGCTGTCCCACCATGGCACGCGGTCGATCATCCGCCACCTTCCACCGGCATAAATCGGTTCTAAGGCGATTTTTTCCGCACCAGAAGTAATGACCCGAATGGGATTGTGCATTTGCTCACGTAGCTCTTTTTCTGCGAGATGTTGCAATAAAGGTAAAGTTGCAGCCGGGTCTTTGAACTGGTGTTGGTAGCGTTGCTGCTCTATCTGGATGAATTCATTAATACCTAAGGCTTGCAGATCCAGCGCTGTATGTTGAACGAAATCAGCATAGGCTTCGCCAAGCGAAGTAAAACCAGAATTGCGTAATTGATCAATTGATCCTTGATGCCAACAGGCATGCACAACACGCAGCTGCTCCGACTCCAAGGCCAACGGTAAGCTATTTAAAAAATCCAGAATCCATTGTCGATCTTTGATTGAGGCTTGGATCGAATCAAAAGGTTTCAGATCATCCTGATGCGGTGAACCAAAAAACCAGCCATTGCCTTCCCGCAAAGTATCGGTCAATAGGTTCAATTCATGATTACCCATCACACATTGTGCATAGCCTTCATCTACCAGCTGTTTGACGCGTTTGATCACCGCAACACTGTCTTGCCCCCGGTCACATAGATCACCGACAAAAATTAGTTTGCGCTGTTCTGGATGATGACCATTCCGGTCATAACCTAATACCTGGATCAGTTGTTCCAGCGCGGCAATCTCACCATGAATATCCCCCACGATGTCCACGGGACCAGTGAAAGCCTGCTGTATAAATGAGTACTTCATTTATGCATCCTGAATTAAGTCTAAAACAGAATATATCCCTATGAGTATGCTTTAAATTTATGAAGATCTGAATACAGAATGAATCATCATTTAAATAATTTAACCCGAATCACGGATAAGAAATTGACTTGAAAAATAAGAGGACTAGAGCCATCAGTTGAGTTACCAAACCAAACTCACAACTCTAGTCCTGATGTTCAATAGTACCGATTCTGCTTAATTGATGATTTCTTTCTTAAATTTGAAGCAACTTATTGGAAGTTCCTCAAACAAAGTCATCATTCTCTAAGAATCAGAAATGCTCAGCTCACAATTTCAGAAATCTGCTTTATCACCATTTGGTACAAATGTTCTCATTTCAATAATTTCAAAGCCTTTTTTACATGGCTAAAGCTGGATAAAAGCTTTTTATTTAAGCACTTGCCTTGCTGCCAACGCATGATTCACTTGATCAATAGGCATGAATTAGCACTACATGCCCTGTATGTAGCTTTGATGAAAGGCAAAGATAAACAATACTTATAGATTGATTCAACAACGCTACCTGTTTGTAAAAATCAACGTATTCAATGCCATAAATCATTAGCCCAAATCGCATCACGTGGCAAAAGTTCTATGGGTTGGTTTTATGGCTGTAAATTACATATCGTGATGAACCAATTTGGTGAAATTAGTTGTTCTGCTTTATCGAATGGACATGTTGCTGACATAAAAATGGTTGAGCAATTGGTTGATGGTTTTGCATCGCTTCAAACAGTTCATTTACGCTGACTTCCTGAATCCGGCTTTTTGCATTCTGGATCAATTGCTCTGCAGTTTTCATCATTTTCATTCTTCCTCGGCCATTAAAATTATATTTTGTATAAACGATGCTCAGGTAGATTGAAAGCGTTTGAGTTTAAATTTCCAACTGGCTATTTAGCCCATGAGCGCTGAATAGATTAAATACATCGCCACCCCAACCACGGTAGTGGCAAATATTTTCTGTACCTTGTTACTGTCAATCCGCTGCATCAGACTGCGTCCAATTAACATCCCGACAATACAGGCCAGGACAAAGGTCAGCGTAACCGAAACAGGATATTGAAAGCCATCCAGCACGTGTGCAGAAATACTGACCCCACCAATCAGGAAAATAATCATCAGGGAAGTCGCAACGATACTGCGCATATCAAGGTCGGTGAATTTACGCAGGGCTGGAACAATTACAAAACCACCCCCCACCCCCAACAGACCGGTTAATAAACCTGCCACAACACCAATACCTGCTAGGAACGAAGCAGTTTTGACATTCCAGATCAGACGACCGGTCGATTGATTGACCTTGCACGGTGCATTGCCATGGTCGGTCACTTTATTAAAAAAGATCCGGTAAGCCACGATCAGCATGACCAGACTGAAAGCCAGCGTCAGCCAGACCGGAGAAACGATATCGGCCAGATGCACGCCATAACGCGCTGTAGGAATACTAATGAGAGCAATCCAGAGGGCAGCGCGATAACGTACAATACGCTTGAACAAACCCTCGAACGTTCCGACCAAGGCCGACAGCGTGACCGCAAGCAATCCCACCGGCGCAGCCTGGGCCACCGTCCAACCCTGGGTCGTCATCAGTGCAGGTACAGCCAGAATACCGCCACCGGCACCGGTCAAACCCAATAGCACTCCGATAACTAGCCCTTCAAGTATTAATGCCCACATCGCCCTCTCCCTTATCCACAAAAATGATTCAATAAAGGTTGAACTTTTTGTTGAATCACGACACAAGCTTATTTGAAGTAGTTAAGAGGAAGCTTGAGGTAAGAAACACCGTTTTGTTCTGGCTCAGGAAACTGTCCTGCTTTCATATTGATCTGAATCGCCGGTAGAATCAGCTTAGGCATACTCAGTCCTGAATCCCGCTGATTTCGCATCTGAGCAAATTCAGCTTTACTGATTCCCTGATGAATATGGATATTCTGTTTTTTCTGCGTCTGTATATCAGATTCACACACATACGATTCACGTGTTTCAGGCAGATAGTCATGACATAAAAAGACCCGGGTATCTTCTGGCAACTGAAACAGGCTTTGCACCGAATCATAAAGCTGTTCTGCGCTGCCTCGCGGAAAATCACAACGTGCTGTACCATAATCTGGCATGAACAACGTATCACCCACAAAAACCGCATCGCCAATCACATAACTCAGGCAAGCAGGCGTATGTCCCGGTGTTGGAATGTTATAGGCTTTCAATGTTCCAATTTGGAACGACTCATGATCTTCAAATAAATAATCAAAGAGCTGCTGAGCATTCCATTGTTTAATATCCAGATGATAAATCGCGCCAAAAGTTTCCTGAACAATACCAATTTTCTGGCTCATGGCAATTTTGCCACCCAGTTCTTCTTTGAGATATTGCGCTGCAGTTAAATGATCAGCATGGACATGGGTTTCGAGAATCCACTCGACCGTTAAACCCTGCTCTTTAATATAGGCAATAATTTTATCGGCATGAATAGTGGATGTACTTGCTGATGCCGGATCATAATCCAGAACGCTATCAATAATGGCGCAGGCTTTGGTCGCCGGATCACGTACAACATAACTGAAGGTATTGGTATCTTCGTGAAAAAAATCTTTTACTATAGGTAAATTTGACATCGTTAAGCTCCTGACCATTTACGGTGAATCCATACACCCACCAGCATTGCTACAATAAAATAGAGCACTTGATAGTGGCCCAAACCGATCAAAGTGAAACTTGGCGCCGGACAGATGCCGGCAATGCCCCAACCTGCACCAAATAAAACCGCACCCGTGATCAGCTTCTTATCTATCTGATTATTTTTAGGTAAATCAATAGGTTCATTAAATACTGTTTTCGGTTGCGCCGTACGTAATGCTTTCTGGAAGGGAATAAAGGCCACAGTAATCGCGCCCATCATCACAAAGGCCAGACTGGCATCCCAATCGCCAAACAGATCCAGGAAATCGAGTACTTTTTCCGGATTGGACATGCCCGATACCATCAATCCCACAGAGAACAGCGCACCAAATAAAAAGGCAAACACATTTTTCATTTTAGAATGCTCCTGTGATATGACGGATAATATAAACAGCGACAAAACCTGCAAACATAAAAGTCATGGTCGCGATGATAGAACGCTTAGACAGCCGACTAATGCCACAAATTCCGTGACCACTGGTACAGCCCGAACCCAAACGTGTCCCAAAGCCTACCAGCAGACCTGCCACAATCATCATCAATGGGCTGGCATTCAATTCGATTTCAGGTTGTACAAACAGACCATAAATAAACGGTGTAATGATCAAGCCTGATAAAAACCAGATCGCAGGCGTTTTAAATACGGTTTTTGGGTTTAATACCTGCCCAACCAAACCACTGATTCCTGCAATACGGCCATTGACATACAGATAGCCGACCACTGAAAGTCCGAGCATTAAACCGCCAATAAATGCGATGAGGAAGTCATGCATGGTGAATCAATCTCTATACAATATACTTTTTTATATTATATATTAAAAAATAATAATCAAGCAGTTTTGTGGTAAATTGTGTAAACTGCATGGGTTACATCAAAGGTTTCAAGGACATCTATGGATATGATTGCTGCAAATGCCAAAATTGATTTTTCACAGGTCGATTTCGTCAGCCAATGCCTAAAAGTTTTAGCCAATCCTGATCGTCTGAAAATCTTATGTGTCCTGGTTGACGGGGAAATGAATGTTCAGGAAATTGAAGAATCTGCCGATATTCATCAACCTACACTTTCACAACAGCTGACTGTACTGCGTAAGGCCGACATGGTTGGCACCCGACGTGAGGGCAAACAGATTTTCTATCGTCTGAGTGACCCCAAGGTCTTGAGCCTGATGCAAAAGCTGTACGAGCTGTATTGCGCCCAGCCCTCTTCTTAGTGCAGCCAAAAAGAAATGATCAGAAGCAGTCCGCTAAAAGCAGTAAACAGATTTAGCCATACGGGATACTGGGTGTAATAACCTTCAATAAATTCCGGCGGTCGCAGTGATGTCAAACCCCGTCGATATTGCAGGATTGAGGCGAAATTCACCAACATACCAAATACAATCACCGCAATCCCCATCCACTGTGCATAGGCTATTTTTATGCATAACGTTGATGATCGACTAATTACAATAGCCGGTTGGTTTTTTTAATCACAAAACCCAATGCAATTAATGTCAGACCACTCCGGTTTCATGCCAGAGCGGTTCATTCCAAAGCAAACAGTATCCGTGGATGATCCAAAGTTGACATATCTCATCCAATCTTATTGTTCAAAAATTTCCTTGACGTCCATCGCCAGGCCTTGAGTGGATTTAAATTCACCCTGATTATTTTTCCAGGCCATCGACGGTGTGGAGAAAAAGCCGTATTTCCCCATTAGGGCCTGGTTGGCATCAATTTTTGCAGCAATTTCGGCAGGAATCTTTTCCATTTTCTTGAGCTGCTTTTTGCCTTTATTCTTGTTTATATCATTAAAAACTGCTGCTGGATTTTTCGACATTAACAATGTGGCCACCTGGCCACGGCTTTCTTCACGGATCACACCGACCTGAATATGACGCAACTGCACCTTGCCTGATTCGACCCAAGGCCGAGCCGCCTGCCAGAATTTATAGCAATATGGGCAATTCGGATCGGAAAAGATATAGACCACCCGTGGTGCATCTGGCTTGCCATCCTGGATCCAGGTCGATTTTTCCAGGGTTTTCCATACATCGTCCAATACCGCTTTTTTCATATGCTTTTCAATCTGCTCATTGGAAAGGCTTTTCCCTTGTGCATCAAACAGTTCGCCCTTGATATAGTATTTATCATCGTTGGAGATAAATACCGTATTGGAATACTGGTCTTCATGCCCTACCCAGCCAGTCATTCCTTGCGGTGCCGGAATCTGTTTTACAAACACAAAACCCTGTTTTTCAATATGCTGTTTAATATTTGCCTGTGTGTGCATGCTCATGATCAGGAACATGCCTGCACCAAGCACCTGGTGAATTTTGTTCATACTAAGTCCTTCCGTTTTTTAAGGTTGATCTGAAATTCTGTTTAAATATTGCTGCAACATGGCCGGACTGAGTTCCCCCATATGCCGCTCGACCAGCTGGCCTTGAGCATTAAAAAACAGCGTCGTTGGCAGGCCAAAACTATTCAGCTGCTGGGGTAGTTCACCATATGGGTCCAGCAGGACATGTTTAAATTGAAACTGATGTTTTTTTAAATAGGCATTTACAGTTTCAACCTCCTCACCCTGATTGAGCATGACAAAATTCACTTGAGGGTGCTGCTCGGCTGCTTTGGCTAACACCGGCATTTCGCGGTGACACGGCGGACACCAGCTCGCCCACAAATTAATTACCGTGGGCTGGCCAATGAACTGGCTGAGTGGAATCTTGTCTGTATCCAGACGCTCCTGTTCTAGTCCAGCAAAGGCGAGATCAGGAAACGCTGCTTCAGTTTTTAGGCTGGATTTGAATACGAGCCCAAGCCCGATCCAGAGTACCAATATGATCAACAAGATGGCTTTGAATCGGGTCTGCAACTGTCTGTTTCGAATGACATACCATAAAGCACCAATTAGCACCCCTCCCCATAAATGAAAACCTTTGTCCTGGATTTTCAGTATGTCGATGGGTGCTGCAAAATACAGCTCGGCATTAAGCAGGACGAAAACAAGACGCGCACCCAGCATTCCAACCAAAAAACTGCTCCAGAGCAAATCCTGACTTTGTCCAAGCAGCTGTTTAGACCATGAATACTTTCTGGCTAATCCAAACAAAATGGCAGATAATAGCATCAAGCCAGTTGCAACAATAATGAGGGACCAGGGCAACATCAAAGGTCCCAGATGCAGTGCATCACTGGAAATCATCATGGTTGTTCCCCTTGCAGTTGCTGCAATTTACCGAGCAAATGTGTCGCGCTAAAGCTTCCGGTTAAACGCAACTCGCGTTGTTCCTGATGCGCTGCATTTAGAAATATGAAGGTGGGTGGTCCGAGGATTTGCCATTCTTTTAGCAGCTCATCCTGACTTGGATGATAGTGGGTCAGGTCTAATTTGATACGAACCACATTTTGTAAAGCAGCCTGAACATCACTACGTGGAATCACTTCCTTTTCGATCGGTTGACAGGCCACACACCAGTCCGCATAGACATCAATCACCACCGGCTGTGCAGGATGTTTGGCTAAAACCTGTTGCAATTGTGCGGCTGTACTGACTCTCTGCCATTCAAGCCGTGATTCTACATGGGCCACCTGTACCTGACTCCAGACATGATAGAGCTGCATGCCTCCTGCATAGACCAGTAAACCACTGAGCAGCATCAGGCCTATTTTCGCTACAGACCGATGCACATGAGGCAGCATCTTGAACAAGAAGTAGCCTGAACAGGTGATCAGTACCACACCCAAAAGGCTCAGGTATAAAATGCCGGGCAATAGTGGACGGGCGAAATACAAGGCCAGAGCCAGCATGACAAAGCCAAAACTAAACTTCAGGCGATCCATCCATATGCCAGGTTTGGGTAAAAGATGGGACCCAAATACGGCAGCAATAAATAGCGGCAAGCCCAGCCCAAAGCCTAAGACGAACAGATAACTGGCTCCCAGCATCGGTTGATTGAGCTGAGACACATAGATTAAGGCACCGGCCAACGGCGCACTCATACATGGCCCGACAATCAGTGCAGCGATCATGCCCATAAGACCGGCACCAATCAGCGTGCCACCCTTCTGCTTTTGCTGCCATTGATCCAGACGCTGTAACATTCCTTGGGGTAAGGACAGCTGAAATGCTCCAAACAGATTAAGTGCGAACAAAACAAACAAAGAATGTACACATTTATCACCTGAGACAAAAACTGCATCCAGATTTAATTCAGACCATTCGTGGTGTGGGATATATTTTTAAACCGTTTGAGCAGCGTCATGTTTAGTCACAGCTTGAAATGGCGTTTGGTCATGAGTCTTTTGGCCGTGTTTATTGTGCTGTGGAGTGCAGTATTTTCATGGCTGTATATTGACCTGAAACAGCGTTTACAAGACACACTGGATCAACGCTTATCGGCATCTGCACAAATGGTTGCCCGGCTGATTCAGCAGTTACCGCTGGATAGTCTAGGGGATGCAACCTTATCCAAATTAGCCAAGAATGATGATGCAAACCAGTTAATTGCCTGTGAAGTTTCTCTTTTTAGCTCTGACATCTCGTTAGGTAATCAGGTGATTGCCAAAACACGCGGTGCCCCCCCAAAATTTAAGCCAGCGACCAGAAGGATTCAGCACCTGGCAGCAGGGTGATACGGAATGGCGCAGTTATGTTCTGCGTCGTGGCGATATTCAGGTGGTGGCAGCAGAACGTATGTTCTTGAGGGATACCTTACTACAGCAGATTCTGCAGTCCGTACTGATTCCCTTGGTCTTCTCACTGCTGATCTGTATTGCCCTGATCATCTTTATTATCCGCAGACAGTTCCGGTCTTTGGATCAGCTCAGTCAATACCTGAACCAGAAAAACCTTAGCTATTCAGAGGTGGCAGATTTTTTAATGCAGCTCAAGCCTGCAAGTATTCCCCAAGAAGTACAGCCTTTTGTCAACAATTCCACGCAGTTGATTCAAAAACTCAATGACAGTCTGCAACAGGAGAAAGCCTTTAGTGCCTATGCTGCACATGAATTACGCAGTCCCCTGACTGCAATTAAAACCCATGTACAACTGGCCCAGCTGATCGGTCAGCAGCAGCACCTGCCTGAATCCATTCAGCATAATTTGCAGCAGGCCAATGAGAGTATCCGGCGTTATACGCTGTTACTCGAGCAGCTTTTATTGCTGACCCAATCAGAAAACAGTATCCAGGCAATGCCTGAGGCCATCTGGCTTCGCCCCACACTTGAGAAAGTTCTTGCAGACTTAGGTACACGCTATCCAGAAATGAACAAAAAAATACAAGTAAACTGGGACAACTTGGGCGAAATTCAGCTGCCTGAATTTGTGCTGTATACCGTACTGAAAAATCTGCTTGAAAATGCCCTGCTGCATGCACAGGCTGCCCATATCTGGATTTCCATGCAGTCTGGTTGCCTAGTGATTGAAGATGATGGACAGCAACTGACAGCACAGGATATCCAACATTTAGGACAACGCTTCTGGCGCAAATCTGCTCAGCAGCACGGCCATGGTTTAGGACTGGCATTGACCGCTAACCTGTTAAAACAGTATGGCTATCAGCTCTCTTTCAATGCCCGACAGCCCTATGGGCTTCGCATTGAAATCAATTCAATACATTCGAAAACCCTAGAGATTTTTTGAAATAAAAATTCTTACTTTTCAACATCCAATAAAGATATCACCAATTCAAATCACTTCCTTTGTTTATACAAATAACTTTTTCTTCAACAAAAACCTTCTCTGTATTCTCAAGTTTATGATCAGGCGATCACAACGCACTTTTAATTTTTAGCATAGAAACAGGTATAAAAATAATAAGACCCCTCTATGAAAACAAAAATGCCAGAGAAAAAAGATCACTTGATGCAACTAGGCCTGTCACCAATTAGCTTAAAAAAATCTAATCTGTCCTCATTATTTTTTCATGACTAAACGCTATGCATTAAGAGATGATCAGTGGGAACAGATTAAGGATCTGTTGCCCGGACGAGCAAGTACTGTTTGAGTAACTGCCAAAGACAACAGGGTATTTGTTGAAGCAGTATTGTATCGGTATCGTTCAAGTATTCCGTAGTGAGATTTACCAGAATGCTTTGGGGGTTTTAGAGTCGTGCACACTCGCTTTAGCCCTAAAAATCCAGGATAATCACCACCCCACAGTTCTGATTAATTTTTTAAAAATTTCCTTTCGATGGCCGGGCTTGCGCTAAACTCAAAGCATCTTATCGCACCGTAATGCACTGTTATGGAATTCAAGGCCTGGTATAAGCTTCGCAGATTTATTTATGACAATTTGCATAATGAAGAACACGAAAGCATCTTAAGTCGCGTCATCAATATATTTCTGATTATATTGATTATTGGGAATACTGCTGCCGTTTTACTTGAATCAATCAATGACCTCTATCAATCCTATCAGCTGCTGTTTGATGCCTTTGAATTATTCTCGATCTTTATTTTTACCCTGGAATATTTATTAAGATTTTGGGCCATTGCGGAAAAAGACCCCTTTGAAGGTGCATGGAAAAACCGATGGTTATGGATCCGTAGTGGCGGTGCCATCATTGACCTGTTGGCGATTCTCCCGGCCTATATTAACTTCTTTGTGCATCTCGATTTACGCTTCCTGCGAATCCTTCGATTATTCAGATTACTTAAATTAACCCGTTATTTCGTCTCCCTGCAGATTTTATTGCGGGTGATCAAGCGCGAAAAGGGCTCATTTCAGGCGGTTATTTTTATCCTGCTGATCATGATCATCATCGCGGCGGCTGGAGTATATGTGGTTGAAAATAAGGCTCAACCAGAAGTCTTTAGCTCCATCCCTGCATCCATGTGGTGGGCAGTGGTGACACTGACCACGGTCGGCTATGGCGATGTGACACCAATCACCCCCTTAGGCCGCTTTCTAGGGGCTTTAATTACTATTTTAGGGGTGGGTCTGGCAGCGCTTCCTGCGGGTATTCTGGCAAATGGTCTGGCCAATGAGCTGAGACAGCGCAAGCACAAACTGGAATTAAGATTTCGTGAACTGCTCGATGATGCAGAAATTGACTTAATTGAAGATCAAGAAAAAATTGAAATTTTACGTAAAGAAGTCGGACTGAGCAAAGAACAAATGCAGGATATCCTGTTAGAACTTATTCATGAGCGTAAGAAAGAACAACTCGAGCAGGAAAAAAACAAATATTTCTTCTGTCCACATTGTGGGCATAAGTTACCTGATTAAATTCGAACGTCAATGCAAGCGTATCATCACGAGCATCAGACCATCGGGTATGATGCTCGTTGCAGACAGATACTATTCACTCAATCCACTCGACTGAATCAGGATCAAATCCTCTCAGGCCAAAAATGCAGCGATGTCTTCCGCTACTGCCCGAGCTGTCCGGGAAACCCCGACCAGCGTGGCCGAAGCAGCACCGGTCCATTCTCCATAGCCCACCAGCCATAAATTTGGTACCTGAACAGAGCGGCCATTCTGAACCGCAATGGTCTGGTCCGGCTGGATAATTCCGAGGCTGCTGAGGTGATTCAGCGCCGCCTTAAATCCTGTACACCAGATCACCACATCCACATGCGCTGTGCTGCCATCTTCCCAAATCACGCCATGTTCTGTAAAAGCTGAAAATGGACGCCTGCTCTGCAAAATGCCTCGCTCACGTGCATCTTTAACTGAATCAATCATGACAATATCACCCAACCCCCCAATGGGCTGCTCAATCTTTCTACCTTCCTGCTGGGCTTTCAGGCGCTCAGTCGCCCTTAAGAACAGGACACGGCCATCGACATCATCTGCCAGAAACTGCGGCGGTGTCTGGGTGATCCAAAGCGTTTCGGCCACCTGAGATACTTCTGCCAAGATTTGTGCACCAGAGTTACCGCCACCCACCACCATGACTTTCTTGGTTTTAAATAACTCAGCATTTTTATAATCTGCGGAATGCAGTTGTACGCCCTGAAAATGCTCACGGCCGGCATACTCGGGAATAAATGGTTGGCTCCATGTCCCTGTAGCGCTTACCACCGCTTTGGCTTTCCAGGATTGTTCCCCGGCATAAACCTCTAAATACTGGCCCTTACTTTCCACGCGTTCCACACGCACCGGACGAACTACAGGAAAGTGATAGCGCTGCTCATAGGCGGTCAAATAATCGATCACCTCATTGCGGGTCGGATAGGTCTGTTCGGTCGCCGGCATCATCCAGCCTGACAGCGAACTCCAGCTATTCGGGGAGAAAAGGCGCAAGGACTCCCAGGCATGCTGCCAGGCACCTCCAGGCTGAGGCTGATCATCTAGGATGATAAACGGAATGTTCTTACGCTTTAAGAAATAAGCCGTGGACAAACCGGCCTGTCCACCACCGATGATGATCACATCAACTTCAGCTTGTAATTGAGCCAAAATATTTCCCCCCTTCTTTATTGTCATCAAATAAAAACCCAGCCTGCTTATCAGACTGGGCGTATTTCATAAAATTTTCAAGCGTTTAAATTAGCCTTCCATTGCTCAAGATACTTTTCAGTCTCTCTGATCACCTAGAATTTATAAACTACGCTGATTTACCCGTTTGGAAAGCTCTTCAGCCGATTCCTTGCGTTCCGAATAACGGTTGGTCAAATAAGCACTTTGCCCACGGGTTAGTAAAGTAAACTTATACAGTTCTTCCATCACATCGACAATCCGGTCATAGAATGCTGATGGCTTCATTCGTCCATCTTCTTCAAATTCCAGGAATGCTTTTGGAATTGAAGACTGATTTGGAATCGTGATCATCCGCATCCAACGCCCCAAAACACGCATCTGGTTCAGACTATTAAAGGACTGTGATCCCCCACTGACTTGCATCAAGGCAAGGGTTTTTCCCTGAGTGGCACGAATTGCACCCCCTGCCAGAGGAATCCAGTCAATCTGCGATTTAAAGATGGAACTCATAGAACCATGGCGTTCCGGTGAACACCACACCATACCTTCAGCCCATGCCAGAAGCTCATGCAGTTCTTTTACTTTTGGATGTTCAGTATCAGCATCTTCCGGTAAAGGTAGCCCTTTCGGATGGAAGATTTTTACTTCTGCCCCAAAATATTCAAGGATTCGACCAGCTTCAAGAACTGCAAGGCGACTGTAAGAACGTTCCCGATTAGACCCATAGAGCAGTAAAATCCGAGGAGGATGAGCTAGTTCTTTGGCTTGGACTTTTTCAAAGGTGGGTTGTTCAATAAGATTTGGATCTACGTTAGGCAGGTTCATCGGATCAAGCCTCTTTAAAATATTTCTTTCTTAGCCACAGTGAAACACTCACTAAAGCAATTAACACAGGTACTTCAACCAATGGCCCAATAATCGTGGTAAAAGCAACTGGCGAAGCGATACCAAAAGTTGCAATAGCGACTGCAAGTGATAATTCAAAATTATTTCCAGCCGCAGTAAATGAGATTGCAGCAGTTTTTGGATAATCATTGCCCATCCATTTACTCATAAAGAAGCTAATAAAGAACATGGCCACAAAGTAAATGATTAAAGGAATCGCGATGCGTAAAACTTCCAGTGGAAGACTTACGACATCACCTCCTTTTAAGCTAAACATCGCCAAAATCGTAAACAGCAAAGCCATCAAACTCAGCGGGCTGATTTTTGGAATGAACTTGTTTTGATACCATTCTACGCCTTTTTGTTTCACCAAAATTAAGCGCGTTAAGAAACCCAATAAGAACGGAATTCCAAGATAAACCAGAACAGCATGGGTAATGGTCCAGAAGCTAAGATTGATCACTCGAGCTTCAATACCAAAATATGGCGGAAGGAAGGTCAGGAATAACCAGGCATAGGTACTGAAGAATAAAATCTGGAAAATACTGTTAAACGCCACCAATGCTGCAACATATTGGTTATCACCACAGGCCAGACCATTCCACACCAGTACCATGGCGATACATCGAGCTAAACCAATCAGGATCACGCCTGTCATATACTCTGGATAGCTATGCAAAAAAATCACAGCCAACGCAAACATCAGTACCGGAGCAATCAACCAGTTTTGAATTAAAGATAGCGTCAGGGTTTTCTTATCCTTAAACACTTGCGGCAAGGTCGCATAATCCACTTTTGCCAGGGGTGGATACATCATCAGAATCAGACCAATCGCGATTGGAATATTGACTGAATTAATACTGAATTGATCCAGAGCAACCGATGCTTGAGGAAAAAAGTTTCCTATGGCGATGCCTAACGCCATGGCAATAAAAATCCAGAGCGTCAGGTTGCGATCTAAAAAGGACATGCGTTTTTCAGACATGTGACTTACTCAACATTCGAAATTTGATTAATCGCTGCAATCAATTGCGAGCGAGAAAGCTCATTTACGTTAAGTTTAAACAAAGCATCCAAGCGACGATTGATATGTTCAACAGTGCTCATAAAGGCTTTCATTTTTTCTTCTTTATCCACCTCTAAATGGGACGGATCAGACAGGCCCCAGTGCGCCTTGATCGCTCCGCCAAGATAAAGAGGACACGCTTCCTGTGCAGCCGCATCACAGACGGTAATCACCACGTCTGGCTGATACTGTTCACAGGCATCAATGCTTTTGCTGGATAAGCCTTCAGTCGACAAGCCCAGATTGTGCAGGGTTTCAAGCGTCAAGGGATGCACCTGACCGGAAGGTTTGCTGCCGGCACTGTAAGCGACCCAGCCTTCTGGCGCACGGCTATTGAACAACACTTCAGAGAGAATGCTGCGGCAACTGTTCCCCGTACATAAAAACAAAAATTTCATGAAAACTTACTCGCAATGGCTCTGAATCGATAGAGCGGAAGAATCAAATAAAACCGGAACCTCACTAGCTTTTAGCACGTCCAGAATTTCAAAACACCAGGCCGGCAATTGCTGATTAATGCTGTAGTACACCCACTGGCTTTGCCGGCGATCGTTGAGTAAACCACAAGAACGTAACAAGGCCAGATGACGTGAAATTTTCGGCTGGCTTAACTGCAGTTTATCGGTCAGATCACAGACGCATTGCTCTTTGTTTTGTGCAATTAGCAGGACAATACTGAGACGTGTTTCATCAGATAAACATTTAAAAAACTGAACGTGGTCCATAATTGCTCCCATTTTTTATGCAAATATACACATATCCATATATATGGTAAAGATGACCTGTCAAAAATGATATCCAGATCAGAATATGCCTACCAGAAAGCGCTCGCTTGAACAATTTCCCGCTTTTTCCGATATAGGTCATCGTCAATGTGTTTTTCAGATAAAAAAGCTCCAATCAAGTTGAAGCTTTTTCGCATGGAGGGACACTTTATTTTACCCGATTGCCCTGTTCATCCACGATGATTTCACCGTCTTCTTTGGCAAAGGCTTTTAATTGTGGCAAAGGCAGAATATCCAGTACCACTTCCGATGGACGGCATAATCGGGTTCCAAACTCGGTAACCACCAACGGGCGATTGATCAGGATCGGATGTTGCAGCATGGCATCCAGCAGTTTCTCATCGCTCCAGCCGGCATCATCCAGATTCAGCTCGGTGTAGGGATCGACATTTTTACGGAGCACTTCACGAACCGTCAAACCGGCATCCCGAACCATGTTGACCAGCTGATCTTTCGAGGGTGGCGTAAGCAGATATTCGATCACTTCCGGCTCAATTCCCGCATTGCGAATTAACGCCAGCGTATTGCGTGAGGTGCCACAGGCCGAGTTATGATAAATTTGGACTTTTGGCATTTGATTCATGAGCTTCCCTCTTATCAATGAATCATAGTTTTATATATGAATATACGCATATTCGCAATATAAAATATATGTGCTTTATGAATAAAATCTGAGATGAGGACTCTAAAACCATTGGAAACAGTTTCAAAATGAGGCTGTCTTATGTCTAGGATACTGGGAGCAGTCCAGTTGATCCGGATGCTTATTACGGAGACATGCAATCTGATGACATTATTATGGTTCGTTACGGTGATGATGCTACTTTCAAAAATTAGTTATTGAGACAAATGGAAAAAGATATCTTCAGGCTCTAAGTCCAGAGTTCAAGCCGAATATTATTGAGTTAAACAACCAATGTATATTTGTAGGTCAGGTAGTTAACTGTATACGCTATGTTTATCGAGCGAGAACAAGATTTAGAAAGAATTAACAAAAGTCAATATATTCAGCGTTGTCTAAATTGATAAAATCGCCGTTTTCTACAGAAAATTTAAGATTGTTAAGGATTGAAGTGAATATTCAAAATGATTTACCAGAACTAAGTAATTACAGTGAGTTAAGCAGTAAAGAGCAATTAACTATCCATCAAATGCTTATTTCGTACGTACGCTCAGATCACCTCTATAATATTATCTTGACCCATAATGTTGAACCTTACGACTTAGTTAAACTTGTAAGTATTAGTTTTGAGAATAGAGATGCTGCTATCTGGGTTCATTTTGAAACTATTACAGCTGAGAGACTGACAATGCCTCTCGATTTTATTTCAAGAATAGAAGTATGTAATTACGAAGTTTTTTAAGACTAGAATCGAGTCCCCCTAGCGTGGGGATTTATGTTAAATAAGATCTAAGACAAAATAGAAATACTCCTGGTAACATACATAAGAAGCCAGCAGCTTTTGCAGCCATATAATTCTTGACCTTTTTATGGGAAATATGTGGTCTAAAAATTATCCCTGTAAAACATCATATAAATCCTATAATTATTAGAAATGATGACATGATTTTAATCTCTTATTTTTCTAAGTTCATATTAAACAATCCGATATGTACGAGTTCTCTTTTATAAGATTCTCTATATAATTCAAAGTTAAATAACAATAAACTTTATATTTTTTCTTATATGTGAAGCTTATCCCAAAAAATTTAAAGGAAACTATATACCAGCTCTTATAAGATTGTCCCCCCCAATGCGTACAATGAAGATAAACTGTTGAATGATTTGGATAAATCACTAAATTAATATAAATATTATTATAATATAAAGGGTTAGACACTTTTCCTTTCGACTTTACAATTTCCTTTCGTTGTTAATAATTAAGATACATTTAAAATGCTTCTTTAGAACTATAATTTTGAAAATTTTTTGGTAGCTTCGATTCATTATGACTTTTTATATATTTCTAATACTTATGAATATCGCAGCTATAATGGCAGTGATTGCATTTTTTCATAAGTAATAAGAAAATTACATCTTGGTATTTCTAACCGCAGGCTAATTTTAAATTTCATTATAAAAATAAATTTCTTTAAGTATTATTTTTAGTATAAATTTCACACATTTCTATATAATACCTATTTTAGGCTCCCGTTTATAAGAATTACTCATATATTGGGTATTTCGCATATATATTCTTACTGTTGCAGTAGGTTCACTTCATGAATAATATTAACTTTAATAACTTTGAAGAAGCTGGCCAAGCCATTTTAAAATTCTTATCTCAACGCTTTGGCTTCAAATTGTGGATGATTACTCGTACTGAGGGTGACGACTGGATTGTATTATTGAGTGAAGATAATGGCTATAACGTTAAGCCCGGACAAGTATTTCATTGGGCAGACTCATTCTGCTCACACATGGTACAAAGTAATATGCCTCGTATTGCTCCCTATTCACCTGATATTCAAGTTTACGCAGATGCACCTATAAATCACCTAGTCTCAATTAAAGCCTATATCGGCCAACCTCTGTATAAAGAAGATGGCTCTCTTTTTGGCACTCTATGTGCAATTGATCCCGAACCTCAACCTAAAATTCTTGTTGAAGATGCTCCATTATTCGAGTTGATAGCAAAGGTACTCAGTTATACGATTCAAGCTGATATGAAAGCTGCTGAGTACATACGTAAAGCTGAGCGTTTTGAAATAGAAGCAATGTCCGACCCAATGACTGGACTTTTCAACCGTCGTGCTTGGGATGAGCTTATTATCAAAGAGGAAGAGCGCTGTAAGCATTATGGTCACCCTACTGCTATTCTTATGATAGACCTTAATGATCTTAAGATCACAAATGATACTCTGGGTCATGCTGCAGGTGATGAGCTCATTCAAAGAATGGCTTTAGCTCTCAAAAACACGGTACGTAGTAATGATATTATCGCTCGCTTAGGGGGTGATGAGTTTGCTGTGATGACCATTGAAACTAACTTAGAGCATGCGAAGAAGCTTGCATCAAGAATTCAAAATACTTTTACAAAAGTTGGAATTAGTGCTGCAATTGGCTTTGCAATGCGTAATCCAACCTTTGGGTTAGCTGAAGCTATCAAAGAAGCAGATGCAAAGATGTATCAGAATAAAGTTATGGTCA
Source organism: Acinetobacter sp. RG5 (assembly GCF_031844265.1). Classification (GTDB taxonomy): domain Bacteria; phylum Pseudomonadota; class Gammaproteobacteria; order Pseudomonadales; family Moraxellaceae; genus Acinetobacter. The sequence continues at coordinate 251,919 of NZ_JAUZUV010000001.1, forward strand.
AATCGAGTAGCCATTAATTAAACTACTTACCCGATGCAGCCTTTGTATCTGGTAAGGCCTTATCTACAATCTGAAGATGTACTATTGAAATAATTCAATATAACCGAAAACCCTAGAGATTTTTTTGAAATAAAAACTATTATTTTTCATACCATTAAGAGCTTTAATCCGTTTTAATTCTGCACTTAGCCCTATCAAAATTGCGACTTTTCCAACAAAAATCCTGCAGTTTATTCCCAGGTTTTTGATCAAACGGTTAGGATCAACAATTTACTTTTATCATGAAGACTGATTATAAAAATAATAAAAGTCCATGCCAAAAAACCTTAAGTTCGCCAGCGAGCGCCGTAGTGACCAACGTAAAAAAGTCATACAAGCCGAAATGCTGCAGGCCCAAACATTTATACAGATCTATCTGCTCTTACCTTTCTTCTTTAAGGCATATCAGCATTAGCAACATCTTACGATGCGCAAACCCTAGAAGATGTCATCTAGCATGAAGCAAGCGCTGTGCGTGATAAAAAATTGACTGAACCTACACTGCGAATCTGCCTGTGGCTGATCAGCCTATTCCAGCCGAGTACAACGCAAGTGCAGCAGTTCAATCAATTTATTAATTTGCGGCACTTTGAGCTGAAATATTTAAGCTAAATGTCATGAATAGACATATCTGCCAGTACACCAAACTTTTCATCAAACGGCGCTAATTGTTCTTTGACGTATTTGGATCCGCGAAGTTTACGGCCATGCTCATCATAGTATTTATGAAAAAGTGTTTTGAAGGGATAGTACTGTTTTATGCTCAAGTCTTCCGCCATCTGATTGACCTTCGCTTCAAGCATCTTTTGAGCTACCCCTTGCTCACATTCTTTTGCGGTATCACGAGTTGCTGAAGAACGTTTTCCATTGATCATTAGTTCAATGTAGTAGGCCGAACCGCGCTTTCTGGGCTTGGGTAATTTCATTACGTAATTTCCAAAATTCTTGACGTAAACTTGACGTAAATTTAACGGCAATAACTGCATAAAATACGGGTTTTGCAGATAGTGCGGATAACGGCTCACTTTACTCAAGGCATTAAAAAAGGGCTTTAAGCTACTGTTTTCGCTTAAAACCCTTATAACATAACGTTTAGAATCTTGGTAGGTATAAGCAGACTCGAACTGCTGACCTCTACGATGTCAACGTAGCGCTCTAACCAACTGAGCTATACACCTAGAATGCTTGGCATATTATAAATTTTTCCGACCGAAAACAAGCCTTTTCATTTAGTTTTTAAAACGTCCGCGCAAGTTTTAAGCAAATCCTTGAATTTTTTCACTTCTTGCTCAGTTATTGAGGTTCCCGAATAAAGATTTTTTTCAAAGATCTGGATGGCTTGAATAAATGCTGTCTGGTTTTCAACCTGAGCCTGTTGGGATAAACGCTGCATCCAGTGATGAAAAGTTTCAGCAGGCAGCTTTTTGAGATCGTCAGCTAAAGATTGATTCAGCTGTTGAATCGCACGATCAAATGGAGATTGCGCCTGTCGGGCTTTTAGATAAATTCTGAAGATATAGGCCAAAATCAATAGTGCAATACTGCCCAGTAAAATTATGACACTCGAATAAACTGAACCGAGTCCTAATTTTGATAACCAGCTCTGTTGTGATTCTGCATTATAACCCACCACCTTACTTTGCCATTGGTAGCTGGCATAATCGCTCCAAACGCGTAGTTTGGTGATCCATAGATTATGCTGCGAGTTCCAGGTCGACTGATTTGCCGATACCCATGCATCCTGAGAAAGCAGATTTTGCATGCCATCATCTATACGCTGTGGAGCGATCATTGCGGTTGGATCAAAGCGTTGCCATTTCTGATCAATCCAAACCTCTGTCCAGGCATGGGCATCGAGCTGTCGGACCTCCCAGCTCATCCGATCCGGGGCCAGCTCCCCCCCTTGATAACCTGTGACCACCCGTGCAGGAATCCCGACATAACGCATCAGCATCACGAAACTCGAAGCATAGTGTTCACAAAAGCCTTGCCGGGAATTAAACAGGAACTCATCAATCCGGTTTTGCCCCAATTGACCCGGCTTCAGGGTATAAACAAAGTTATTCTGCCGATACCAGTTCAAGACTTTCTGTACATAACGCCGAGGATCTTCCGCACTTTGCGTATAGAGACGTTGTGCTAATTGTTGTGCTCGCGGGTCAAGTCGGCGCTGCACCTGAGTATTCGTTCGCTCGATATATTGCGTTGGCAAAGCCTGAGGGTCATATTCTGTTCCGATCCATTGTAACGAAATCGGTTCAATACGTTGCGTGAGCCGTCTCGGCACAATGCTCCAATCCTGACGGTTATAATAACGGCGTTCCACAGGTATCGATTTTTCCAAACCCATGATCCAGAACACCGAAGGATCCGTAGCCAGATATTGGTAGTTCCAGCCTGTAGGTACGGGTGAGGTATCCATCGGTTGTCGCATTAAAGGCTGCTGATTGACGAAACTGCTGGTCCAGCGTTGCCCATCATATTCATCTAGCACCAAGGCGCGCCAATAGAGTTCTGAGCGCGGCGGAAGCTTGCTGACATCACCAATAATCCGGAAAGCAAGGACACTAGATTGGGATAATTCAGCAATATCCCCAGGTGACATACTATCGCCAATGCCGGTCACGCCCTTATTTTCAGGAATGGGAATATGCCAAAGTGGCGGCAAGCGCGGAAAGAAAATAAACAGCAAGATAAAAAATGGAACAGCGTACAAGATAAACTTGCCCACATGCTTGGCATCCTGTTGCAATGCTGCGCGCTGAGTGGTCTGCTCCTGTTCAAACTCACTGGTCTGAATCCGGTACAGGCCAATCAAACAGCTGATTAAACACAGCACAATCACGATCGCCATCCCAAAAGATTGGCTATATAGGAATGAACTGGCAGCGACAAACAGGGCAAAATTAAACAGAATAATCAGGTCACGTTTATTTTTACTTTCCAGGGATTTGGCAAATAAAAAAGTGGATAAAACCGCTACCCCAGCCTCGACCCCGATAAAACTATGATGGCTCAAATAAATACTGCCGAGTGCCAAAGCCGTCAGCAGGAAAGTACCCATTTTAGGAAATGGCTGCTGACGTTTCAGGAAAATCCAGATACATACAATACTAATCGCAAAAATAATACTGAGTAGAACCGGAATAAATGCCATCTGGGCGATGAGAATCAGGCCCAAAGTCAGCACAATCGAGGTACGGATTTTTGCATTGATCATGAATTTATCCGCCTTAAGCCTGCGCCAACAATTGTTTGGCTTTCCGCAGTTGTTCTTCACCTGCGCCCTGAGGCAATTCGGCCTGTGGCAAATGCAGACTGTACGCACATTGCTGCTGCTCGCATTGCTCGACCAGACCCATCACAAATTCAAGTTTTTCTTCATGTGACTGGCTCGGCATATGTGCATAATGAATCTCGATACTGTGCTCATCCTGATATTGCTCAAAGACTTTGACATACAAGCCTTGCCCACGCGCAAACTGCTTCCAGGACACCGCCTGCAAGGAATCACCTGACTGGTAATTGCGTAATTCACGGAACTCATCCATATCCGGTTCAAAACGGTTAAAGTGATATTTATTTTCTGTGCTAAAAACTTCAGCTTTAGGCGCGACCCAGGCCGAATGCTGATGATAAAGATAGGTCCAGGCTCGAACTAACCCAAAGGGATAAACCGAATAAATCTGAATCACCGGATAATCAAACTTGCCACGTTGCTCTGCATAAAATGGCAGAATAAATTGCTGTTTTTGTGCATTCAGATAAACTTTCGCTAGCTGATTCCCTGCTTTGATATACAAATAGCGGGGGCGAAGCTGCTGCTGTTGAAAATAAAGATGCAAATTCAGGCTATGACCGACCTGCCCCACATCATCTGCGATCAATTCAATTTTCAGGTCATGCAATTGCTTAAAAGTCAGATAAAAACTGATACACAGCACCGCACTGATTAAAAAGCAGAAACCTAAAATCAGGTTATTGGCATAGTTCACCCCCGCCACAAAGGTGATGAAGATCAACACTAGATACAGATAGCCCTGCTGATAAATAAATACCAGCACATCTTTCTGCGAGAGCTGTTTCTGCTGAGAAAATTGAAAGCGTTTGGCCAGCCATTTTTGCCAGGTTTTATCCAAGAGAGGACTCCTTTAGCTGACCGCAACCTGTTGCATCACATTAAACGTTTCAGCTTCACTCAAACCCAGACGATGCGAAGTCACCGCGACAAATACCGCCTGCACATCATCCGGTGTGACAAAAGCGCGTTGTTGAATCAGGGCATGCGCTTGTGCTGCACGCTTTAAGGCCAGAAGGCCACGCGTAGAAAGTCCATGACGGCTTTTACGAGTTTTTTCTGCGAGATCGAGCAAATATTCCTGAATAGCTTCACTGATAAATATCTGATGAGTCAGATTTTGCAGATCTAGAATTTCATCTTCAGTAAAAATATGTGCCAGACTGGCAATCAGGGCAAAACGGGATTCCTGCTGTAATAACAGTTTTTCTGCATGGCGCGATGGATAACCTAAAGACAAACGCATCAGGAAACGGTCCAGTTGGGATTCCGGCAAAGCATAGGTTCCACTTTGGAACAGCGGGTTTTGTGTGGCAATCACCCAGAACGGTTTCGGCAAGGCATAGCGTACGCCATCAATGGTGGCATAGCCCTCTTCCATGGCTTCGAGTAAGGCACTTTGGGTTTTAGGACTACAACGGTTAATTTCATCTGCCAGTAAAATCTGGGTAAAAATCGGGCCTTGTTTAAACTCGAACTGATGTTCTTTCTGGTTAAACATATTAATGCCGATGACATCACTGGCCAGCATGTCATTGGTAAATTGGATCCGCTGGAACTTTAACCCAGCCAGATGTGCCAGACTGCTGGCTAATGTAGTTTTACCCAATCCGGGTAAATCTTCAAATAAGACATGTCCGCCTGCAATCAAACAACAGAGTGCCAGTGTGGTCTGGGCCTGCTTATCCAACACAATGGCATTAACTTCTTCAAAAAAACGCTGGATCTTGGGTGCATAACTTGCAATTTTTTGTTCAAGCACAGTATTGATGTGTGCAATGTCGTTATTTTCCTTTTGTTTCATGCCCCAGATCACAATAATTTCCTTAATAAAACATGGCCTAAGATTAACATACACTGAAATTTAAATTTTCCCAAAAGATCAATCATCTGTCTGTGTAACTGAATAAAAATACTGATTAGAAAATGGCGAGGATTTAAATAATAGAAGAGTCAAAATGATCAGGTTGAAAAGAAGTAAGAAGCGCAGAAAACAAATAAAATGATCGACACAAATAGAGATCATTTTTCTTTTCGCTCAAATCTCAAAATACCAATCTGAGCTCATCCATCTATTTGAAAAGAATCATACTTAAAAGGTATAGAGACTTAAGCGATTTCATGGATTTTTATAATAAAACTTTTCTACGCTAGCTCAATCAATGACCTCAGATTTAACGCGATCGTCTATTCCTCATATTAATTTTTAACGATAAAAAAAAGCGCCCCGAAAGGCGCTTGCTATGAATTAATGATTAACACGGACACTTCTTCATATCACCGCCCGCAGATGGATAACGGGAATCCACACAGTGACGATAAAATGTTTTCGGGTCCATGGCTTCCAGATCGGGATGATGCTTGCGCATATGCTCCACATAGGTCTGGTAATCAGGTACACCGACCATCAGACGGAAACTTTGCTGCAAACGTTGCCACAAGGTCGCAATCCGCGACCAGTTTTTCGGATTCAGTATTAAATCCTTTTGTGACATTACGGTCATCTTGATGATTTTATAAATCATCGTTTTCCCGCTTTTGGCAAACTTCAGATTCATAATATTCCCCTTAATGACCTTTCGCTGGCTGAATCTCTTCAGGATCGCGATAAATCGCTTCTGCTTCATGTACAGATGGCTCAGGATTTGCCAATGCACGACGGATAACGCGAATTGCAGCAAACAACATGACAAAGGCTACAATCATAAAAAAAGCACAGAGTGCAGCATTAATCTGGTTCGACATCGCTACCGTCTGCATTTCTGCCACAGTTTTCGCTGGCGCTAGGATTTCATTATTGGCAATCGCCGTGTTGAAACGATCTGCCTGCGCCAAGAAACCAATCTTTGGATTTTCGTGGAAAATCTTTTGCCAGCCTGCTGTCATGGAAGTGATGAACAGGAACACTGTCGGGATAATTGTCACCCACACATATTTCTGTTTTTTCATCTTGAACAGAATGACAGTACCGAGAATGAGCGCCATCGCAGCCAGAATCTGGTTACCAATACCGAAGAGTGGCCATAAACTGTTAATACCGCCGAGTGGATCGACTACGCCCTGATAGACGAAGAAGCCCCAGCCTGCCACTGCAACCGCAGTACCCAACAGGTTTCCGAAGAAATTATGTGATTGTTTTACTGCTGGAATCACAATACCGACAGTATCCTGCACCATGAAACGACAGGCACGCGTACCCGCATCTACAGCAGTCAGGATGAATAGTGCTTCAAACAAAATCGCAAAGTGATACCAGAACGCCATCATTTCACGACTGTTGAAAATTTCGGTGATGATATGCGCCATACCAATTGCAAAAGTTGGCGCACCACCAGTACGCGACAGAATCGAGTTCTCACCCACTTCCTGTGCCAGTAAATTCAAGGCTTCAGGGGTTACCACAAAACCAAGGGTTCGCACTGCTTCTGCTGCGCTTTCTGCGGTAGTACCGAGCAAGGCTGCTGGTGAGTTAATCGCAAAATAAATTCCTGGATCCAGAATTGCAGCACAGATCAAAGCCATGATCGCTACAAAAGATTCCATCAACATACCGCCATAACCGATCATACGGATATCGCGTTCGTTGTTGACCAGTTTCGGTGTCGTCCCTGAAGAAACCAAGGCATGGAAACCGGAAATCGCACCACACGCAATAGTAATGAACAGGAATGGGAACATAGAACCTGCGAATACAGGACCAGTCCCATCAATGAATTTGGTAATCGCTGGCAGTTTCATTTCAGGCATGGCAAACAGGATACCCACGGCCAAACCTGCAATCACGCCAATTTTCAGGAAGGTCGACAGATAATCACGTGGAGCAAGCAATAGCCAGACTGGCAGTACCGATGCAATGAAACCATAAATGATCAGTGCCCAAGTGAGTTCAGTGCCAGAAAGCGTAAAGAACGGACCCCAATATGGATGTTGTGCGATGTTTTCACCGTAGATAATGCCCAGCATCATCAAGACAAAACCAATAATCGAGACTTCAGCAATTTTACCCGGGCGGATAAAACGCATGTAGATGCCCATAAAGATCGCAATCGGAATGGTGGCTGCAATACTGAATACACCCCATGGACTGTTAGTCAGTGCTTTAACAACGACTAGCGCCAATACTGCCAGAATGATGATCATCACGCCCAAGGCACCGAGCATCACGATAATACCGGCAAAGGTTCCGAGTTCCTGCTTGGCCATCTCACCGAGTGATCGACCGTCACGACGGGTGGAAATAAACAGTACCAGAAAATCCTGGACTGCACCGGCAAGCACCACACCGACCAGTAGCCAGATCGTCCCAGGTAAATAGCCCATCTGCGCTGCCAGGATCGGACCGACTAAAGGACCTGCACCGGCAATCGCTGCAAAGTGATGGCCAAATAGAACGCTTTTATTGGTCGGCACATAGTCCAGACCATCGGCCAGACGATGCGCAGGCGTTAAACGGCGTTCATTCAGCTCAAATACTTTGGTGGCAATAAATAAACTGTAGAAACGGTAAGCAATGCTATAGACACAGGCGGCGGCAAGTACCAGCCAGACTGCATTTACATGCTCACCCCGACTCAGTGCCAGAACTCCGAAAGAGACTGCACCCACAATGGCTACCAAAAGCCAAATCATTTTCGAAGTCAGCGTCGACTTCTTTTGTAAAGTTTCCATTCAATCCCTCATATTGTGATGCATACAAATCAGCGTGATTGTTGTTGTTCGAGGTACTGCTGTTTTCCCTTGCGACTTTACGCCTGTTCTTTCGCTTTTCCTCTAAGACTTTGGCATAAAAAAAGGGATGATTTAAATCATCCCTCTCGATAATAGTCTATTTTCAAACCATTATGCACGTTCTAAATAATCACCAGTACGGGTATCTACACGAACGCTTTCTTCTTGCTGTACGAATAATGGAACACGTACCACAGCACCTGTTTCAAGTTTCGCTGGCTTACCGCCACCGCCAGAAGTATCACCACGAACACCTGGATCAGTTTCAACGATTTTAAGTACTACGAAGTTCGGTGGAGTCACGTTTAAAGGCACGCCATTGAACAACATGATGGTACATTTTTCATTTGAATCGTCTTTTAACCATTTTGCAGCATCGCTCATTGCTGTTTTATCAGCTGCGATCTGTTCAAAGGTAACAGGATCCATGAAGTTCCACATTTCGCCATCGTTGTACAAGTATTCCATTTCTACTTCAACGATATCAGCCGCTTCTAGGTTCTCGCCTGATTTGAAAGTTTTTTCCAGAACTTTACCTGATTTAAGGTTACGTAATTTTACGCGGTTAAAAGCTTGGCCTTTACCTGGTTTTACGTATTCGTTTTCCATGATTGAACATGGGTTGCCATCAAGCATAACCTTAAGGCCTGACTTGAAATCATTCGTAGAATAATAGGCCATGACTGGCGCACTCCAAACTTACTAACTTTAATCTATTGATGCTATGGGCTGTTGCGATGTCATTTAGCAAGTCTGACACGAACATTGAGTTGCCACATGCACATTCATTTGATGTTGCGTATTCTAAATGAGCAATACACTTTGCCGCAATGAAAAAATCCGCTTTCACCCACTCAGGCTGTTTAAGTTACAATCAGACATGAAAATCCTTTGTTTATTCATGTCTTGCTCAACGTTAAAATACCATCAGGCGAGCACGAAGATCAGCATAGCTGAATCACTCTTTATTTTATAGCGCAGTGGATTATTGCGCTTCCGCACAAACTGTTAAACTGCGCCCATCAGGCTTTGTCCTCTCACTTATTATTGTTAATCTTCCGGCATGACGAACTATCTATATCAAGAACAAAACTGGCAATCACAGCTCAGCGACCTAATCACTGATCCCCACGAACTGCTTGAAGTACTGCAACTTGCACCAGAGCAACTGCTCTCAGGTGCCATCTTGGCGTCTGAACAGTTTAAACTGCGCGTACCACGTGCTTTTGTGGGCAAAATGCAGACCGGAAACCCTTTAGACCCATTGCTTTTACAAGTGCTGCCCCATCATCTTGAACTGGAAGAACATCCAGGATTTGTTACCGATCCCTTGGGCGAAGAACAGGCCAATCAGCAACCCGGCGTACTGCACAAATATAAATCTCGTTTCCTGTTGACCTTGACTGGTGCCTGTGCCGTGCATTGCCGTTATTGTTTCCGCCGACATTTCCCCTATCAGGAAAATCTGCCTAAAAACGAAGACTGGATAAATATCAAGCAATATCTGGAAAGCCAACCCGATATTAATGAAGTGATTTTGAGCGGCGGTGATCCACTGACCTTATCGAACCGAAAATTAAAAACCTGGATTGAACGACTAGAATCAGTACCACATCTCAAATTCTTAAGAATACATTCACGAGTTCCTATTGTGATCCCCAACCGAGTCGACGAAGAGCTACTTAGCATGTTAAAAAACAGTAGGCTACGTATTATTCTGGTGGTACACTCAAACCATGCATCGGAGCTGGATGACTTCACTTGCAAGCGTTTAAACCAACTGGTTCAACAGCAGATCACCGTTTTGAATCAGGCGGTTTTATTAAACGGGGTGAATGATTCTGCTCAGGTTTTAGTGGATTTGAGCTATCGCTTGTTTGATGCCGGGGTCATGCCTTATTATTTACATGTACTTGATAAAGTAAAAGGTGCGCATCATTTTGATTTAGCGCCTGACCATATTAATGAGATTTATACAGAAGTTTTAGCGAACCTGCCGGGGTATTTGGTTCCTAAACTGGTTCGAGAAATAGCGGGCGAGAAGAATAAGACACCGCTTTTTGGGGTTTCAACATTTTTGAGTTAAATAATAAAGATGAGCACGCATACTTCAGACATTTTTCAGACACCGACGGAACTTAAACGGGAGCAGTTGAGCTTTTGCCCAACCACTGCCAAGGCTTTGCAGGAATGGGTTGCGGGGATTTCGATTCTACAACTGGGGAATTCATCCAAATCCCTGTTTAATGCCTTATTGGAAGTTTCCGAGCTGAAATGTCCAGAAACCCTGCGCTTTGACCTGATTCAGGTCTTGCATCCCACCCTTGAAAATGTCTTGACCAGTCTGGAAAAGCATTTCGTCAATCAGGGACTGATCACTTCCGACCGAAATGACCAGATCATTGAACTGGCCATGCTGTTGCGCAGTCATTTTGCCAAAATTTATATTGATATCGTCAAGCGCTGTAATCATCAGCTGACCCATCAGAAGTTTTCGCTATTTTCTCTAGGCAAAAAGAAGAGCATTCAAACTGCCCGGATGGTGTCGATTTATTATGCCCTGCAACAACTCACCCTTCTGTTATATCAACAGCATATGCTGTATAGCACGCCAGGTCTGGGACAATGGCTGGCTGCCCATCAACTGCTTGAATGTGCAATAGACAATAATTTCTATCAAAGCAATATCAATCAGGTATTAGGCACCCAGCATGAAATCCAGAATATTGCACATGCCTATGCACAGCTGATTTTACTGGATATCTTCAATACTCATCAGATCCGGCCTGCAGAAATCCAGGGCCTGTATCTATGCAGTTTTGACTGGGCCAAACTGGTGCAGATCTTGCCGAAGGAAACCACGCTGTCCCGTTATGTGGTCGATGCCAGCAAAGATCATCCACCGATCTTTAATACCCATCAAGAGCCACAGTTTCAGCCGAGCTTCTATATTTCCACCCAGAACCTGATGGATCATTTAACGGGTACTCAAAGCAAAAATACGCAGTATCTGTCGCGGAATGAAAAACTGTTCCTGACCCCTGCACTGCATTTTCATATCTACAATCTGCTCTCGAACAATGTCGAGCGTCGTCATGAACGTTATGAATATTCAGCACAGATCAATATCTGCTTTGGCTTGAGCGTGGCGCATTTTTACCTGTCTAAAGGTAAAAACTTCAATGAAACCCTGGAACTCGATGCCAATTATAATTTCCAGAGCGAAAGCAGTTTTGTCAGCTCGATGGAAAACGCCATTCCAAGTAGTTTTAGCAGCATCAAGGCGCTCGATCGAGAAACCAAACAGATCCATAGCGCTGAAGTTCTGGATATCAGTGTCAATGGTTACCGGATTAAATGGACTGGTATTACCCCGGCTAACCTGAAAACCGGTGAATTCATTCTGGTTCAGGAAAAAACCCAGAGTCAGTGGCGTGGCGGTGTGATTCGCTGGATCAAGCAGTCAACGGATAAGAGCCTAGAAATCGGGCTGGAAATTTTGGCACAAGAGCTCTTTCCTTGTGCAGCTTATACCCGTACCGAACGTCATCATGTCAACTATCAGCCTGCCCTGTTGGTGAAAATGACGCAACTGGATCAGGTCTCGACCAGCCTGATTGTCTCTGGTTCACAGATGTTTAGGGAAAAACAAACCATTCATTTACGTCTCGGTCAGGAAGAAATCAAAATCTATCTGACCAAAGCACAACTGATTACGCAGAGTTTCATCCGTTTTGATTATGAATTACTCAATGATCAGGAAGAAGAGATGATCGAAAACTTTATCGATCAGCACATGAATGAAAGCAGAAATCATGATTTATGGGAAGCATTGAAGTGAGAAATCCATTATTGTCTAAAAAGTTAAAACGTACTGAAACACGTTTACTGATTATTGATGATAATCAAATTAGATATAACCAAATCCGTGATCTTCTGACCAGTCATGATTATCAGGTCGATGCTGTGCTGCTGGATGATCTGCAGTCTTTTGAAAAACAATTAAATTTCAACTGGGATCTGATTATTTTTGGGCGTGCCTACGATCTGAAATACGAACAGGCCTTAAGTTTGGTGCGTCTTTCGCTGCAACCTGACCTTCCGATGATTTTGCTTAAACCGGATGATTATCAGGCTGAACAGTATGCGCAATATATCCGTAAAGGGATCTATGACATTCTCAACTTCGACTACTTGGAACGCTTTTATGTGGGACTGGTCCGAGCATTGTCATTTAGCCGTTTGTCACAATCTCAGCAACATTTAATGACTGAGCTGGAAACAGCACAAATTCAGGCACAATCTTTAGTAGACGACAGCAACCGTGCTGTTGCCACCATTCAGGAAGGGATTCATATTCAGGTCAATGCGGACTACCTGAAACTGTTTGGCTTGCAAAATGAAGATGAGATCATTGGTCTACCTTTACTAGATCTGCTCCAGCCTTCAGATTTGAATGATTTTAAAACCCGTTTCAAAAAGATCTCTCAGCGTCAATTTGATTTAGGTCGAGTCGAGATTCAGTCTCTGAATCCGCATGTGTCCGCATCTAACCCATTAAAACTGGAATTCTTGCCTTCAACTGCTGAAGAAGATGCAGTACAAATTAGCATTGATACTCAATCTCAAACGGTTTTTTCCGAGAAAACTCCTGGAAAACCAAGTGTTTTTCAGTCACTTAAACGTGAACTGAACAAGCAGTCTGCACCGGTGAATGCCTTAGTCACTTTCTCTTTAAGTGCATATGACCCGGAAGTTCTACAATCTGACTGGGCCACTTTTAATGGGTACTTTGATGCAGTCAAAGAATTCCTCAAGGAACAGACCCATATTCCCCTGTTTAAACTGGAATATGATGTCGTTGTCGGTCTGTTCCAGGCAGACTCTAAAGCAATTCTTGAATCCAAACTGATCAGTTTAAATGCCTTAAGCAAACCGCAACTCATTACAGTGGGACAAAAGTCATTCCCTCTAAATTTGCGCTTAGGCTATGTCACGCTTGAACAGGGTTTACAGGATGAAATGCACTGCAATACGCTGATTGGACAAGCATTCTCGACATCTTTACCTCAAGCAGAAGCTGTACCTGAATTTAAACTCGATATTCCTGCATCACTGAGCAGTCCGGCCATGGTAGAAATGCCAAGTATAGATTTCAGTGTTGCTGAAACACCAGTTGCCAGCTCAACAGTGGCAACGATCAGTCCAGCAGTCACGTCTATTCCTAGCGCTACACCTTCTATTTTGAAAGCCTTAAGTGAATGTCTGGAACGTGGCGAGATCCATTTAAAGTATCAGCAACTCTATGATAAAGAAGATACGCGTTTATATACCTATGAAGTGACCAGTGGCTTTATTTTTGAGAATAAATGGCAGGATATTTCTAGCCTTTTAGAACTTCATGAAGATGATGAACTGTCCATTAAACTGGATCGCTGGATTCTGGTTGAAGCCAGTAAACAGCTACACAACTTTATTACCCAGTATCCTGATGCAAGCTTAATTGTTAATTTGAACCGTGCCGTGCTATTTAAAGACCGCACCTTCCCGGAATTTATTTCCAAGCTGATTACGATTATTCGCAGTAAAGTGAAGCATCCGCTAATCTTGCAATTCTCAGAAGAAGATATTTTACTGAATCAGCAAGATGCACAAAAATATCTACGCGTGCTGTATGAACATGGCGCACTGATTGCACTGCGTGATTTTGGTCAATCCATGTACAGTCAAAATTTACTGCGCGAACTTGAACTGGATGGTGTCAGCTTACATTCAAACTTAACCAATATGCTCAATAAAGATACCGAGATTGAGCAACTACAGGAAAAAATTACCAGCTACAATGAAATCAAGCCACTCAATATTCTGATCCGTGAATTAAATGATATGACACTGTTCGCGAATGCCTGGAACGTGGATGCCCGCTTTATTCAGGGGAATTATTTCCAGAAAAAACTTGATCATTTGATTGATGTACAAGATCACTAAGATCTTGTACAAGCCTGTGCATTTAGGAAATCGAATGATAATTTTCTAAATTGCAGGCACAAAAAAAACGGGCTTAAAGCCCGTTTTTTCATTTTGGGTATTAACGTTTAACAGAACGTGACATACCAGCAAAACGTTGTTTGAACTTGTCGATACGACCGCCAGTGTCAACGTTCTTTTGCTTACCAGTGTAGAATGGGTGGCAAGCTGAACATACGTCTAGATAAAGAGTTTCTTTACCAAGAGCTGAACGAGTTTCGATTACGTTACCACATGAACAAGTAGCAACTAAAGTTTCATATTTTGGGTGAATATCGGCGCGCATCGTCGATTACTCCATTAGATTCAAGAAGGTTTAGCTGTCATCGCTATTGATCACTCTCAAATGAGGAAGCAGGAACATCGTTCATGCAGATCAACACCACAACAGACCATTCTTTTGGCCCACCGAGACGGATACCGTCAGAGCTAAGCACAACAAGTGGGCATTATTATACGTGAAACGAATTCAATATGCGAATTATTCTTCAGCTTCTGATTCACTCTCTTTGGCCCACAGATTGGCAATAATCCCGCAGACCATTAACTGAATCTGATGAAAAATCATGATCGGCAGGACAATCATGCCCAGCGGCTGGCCAATAAATAAAATTTGCGCCATCGGTACTCCACTGGCCAAGGTTTTCTTGGAACCACAAAAGAATGCCGTTTTTTGGTCAGCGCGGCTAAAGCCCAGCCAGCGTGGAATATAAAGTGATAATAACATCACAATGGTGAGTAACACCGAGCAAGCCAGCAATAGCAACAACAAGGTACTCAGGTTTACTTCATTCCACAGACCAGCCACTACGGCGCTACTAAAAGCGCCATACACCACCAGTAAAATCGAACCTTGATCGAAAACCTTGACGATTTTTGGCATTTTCATCATTTGCGGATAGATCCATGGACGCAGAATCTGTCCTAAAATAAACGGCACCAAGAGCAGCAGTGTAATCTGGATAATCGATGAAGTCGGATCAAAACCATGATCAGATTGACCGAGAATAAAAAATGCCACCAATAATGGGGTAATAAACATACCGATCAAATTGGAAAAAGAGGCGCTACATACCGCCCCGGCGACATTGCCATGAGCCACCGAAGTAAATGCGATCGAGGACTGCACAGTGGATGGCAGGAAACACATAAACAGGAAACCCCAATATAGTTCCTGTCCGAGCATCGGTAATAAAATCGGCTTGGCCAAAAGTCCGAGAATTGGAAACAAAGCAAAAGTGAGCGCAAAAACCAAAGTATGCAATTTCCAGTGCATAATGCCTTGCAGCACAGCTTCACGAGACAGTTTGGCGCCGTGCAGGAAAAACAGGATGGCGATCGCTCCTGTCGTCACCCAGCCAAAGACTTCAGCCGCCTTCCCCGAAACTGGCAACACACTGGCCAGCAAAACCATCACAAACAACAGTATCGTAAACCGATCCAATGCCAAGAACTTAAGCATATCCCTATAATCCCTCAGATTTTATTGTTTGATATAAAAATGCCCGACTATCTTAACAGATGCCGGGCCCATGCTATGCACTCAGATTGATGTAATATTTTCATCTATACATGAATGCATTTCATATATCTCGCTACATCACACTTAGTTATTACGTGCATTGTTGTCTTGCTGGATCAGCTCGATCTTGTAGCCATCTGGATCTTCTACAAATGCAATTACAGTCACGCCACCTTTCATTGGGCCAGCTTCACGCACCACATTACCGCCACGCGCTTTAATCTCTTCGCAAGCCTTGTAAGCATCATCAACTGCAATCGCAATATGACCATAAGCATTGCCCAGTTCATAGCTGTCTGTATCCCAGTTATCCGTCAATTCCAGTACGGTGTGATTCTCTTCATCGCCATAACCGACAAAAGCCAGGGTAAAACGGCCTTCTTCGTAATCACGCTTACGAAGCAAAGTCATGCCAAGTACTTCAGTATAGAACTTAAGAGATTGTTCTAAATTGCCTACACGTAACATGGTATGTAGCATGCGCATATTAATCATCCTTCTGTACAGATTGTTGTTGGTGTTCACCGAGCAGTTTTGCGACCCAGACCACCAGAATCAGGATCGGAATCCCAATCAGAGTAGTCATCAGGAAGAAATTCGGATAACCGATATTGGTGACTATAGTACCCGAATATCCACCTAAAATCTTAGGCGTCAGGGTCATGAGTGAGCTAAAAATCGCATATTGAACAGCAGTAAATGACACACTGGTCAAGCTCGACAAGAATGCAATAAACGCAGCACCAGCCAGCCCGGCGGCCAGATTATCGACAATAATGGCAAAATAAAGCCACTTGTCGCTATAAGGTTTAATCACCTTGCCACTGACTTCGACCGTATCTGAACTGTTGCCATCAACCACTGCCAAGGGCTGAATATCGACATCCAAATTCTGGGTACTGCTCAGCTGATCATTGACCTGATAAACATGTATGGTTTGCTGTAGTGCTTGACCATCTTGCATCAGGACGGCACTGATAATATGTGCAGGTGACTGAATCAGTTGTTGTGCAGGAATCGCGGCAGTAAATACGCCTTCACTTTCCAGTTTTGCCTCAATATTCTGATCATTGATTTGCAAAACAATTTTTTGATTCTCTTGCAGTGCTTCACCTACATATTGGCCACGCACCACAATGGTCTTGTCCTGTTCAGCTACAGTGAGGGTATTGTCACTGGTGATCGGCAGGATCTGTAACTGGGTGCTGCCCTGTTGTGCGGTCAAATACGGCATGCTGACCTGCACTGGCGCTTGATTGGTATTATCTGTATTAAGATAAGCGGCTGACACTTGTAGCTGTTTGCTCTTCGCCAGCACTGCACTCGGTACATCTAGCTTCCAGTAACCCACTTCATCGGTCTCTGCCTGATAAACCTGATTACCGGCTTTAACTTCCACAGCTGCCAGTTTTTCACCAGACTTGACCAGGCCGATAAAAATCAGGTTGGTGGAACAGGCCAGTACGGCACCGACAAACATCAGTTTCATGATGTTCATCTTCTGGGCCAAGAGCCCGCCAAGGAAACCACCGACTAAAGAGAAAATCACTCCATAGACTTTAACCGCCTCGGCAATCTGTTCTTTACTGAAATTCAGGTCCTGATAGAACACATTCGAAATGACGCCGGCAATAATATCGGAGACTCGATAAAAACCGATCAGCAATAACAAGACCAATGCCAGTTTCAAGCCATAACGCTTAAAGAAATCTGCAACCGGATTGACCCAGGTTTCATAGGCCATCTGCTTGTTAACCGCACCCAATTTTACCAAGCTTGCCCCGATAGCAAATGCGACGGCACCTGAGCCAATAAAGCGCAAGGCCTCAAAACAGAATAAGGCAAAGGTATCTTGAATGGCGAATTGTTCGGTGATGCTGGCCACCAGATTGCCCGAATAGATATAGCTCAGAACAAAACTGATCACCGCCACAAAAAACACCGCAACTAAACGGAAATAATCACTGCGCACATAGTGTTTGCGTACCCGGTTAACCTGCGGCTCCCGAATGGACAGTGTGGTGATAATACCGACCAGCATGACGGCAGCCATGGCCAGATAAGTCCATTTCCAGGCATCGTAAATATAATTGCCTTTGGCTGTTCCTAAATAGGCTGCCAGAAACAAGGCACCAGCACCGGCCACGATCATCCCGATCCGGTAACCGGCATTATAGGTGGCGGCCAATACGGTCTGCATCTGGGTTTCCGCCAGTTCAATCCGGTAGGCATCAATCACAATATCCTGTGTTGCTGCGGAGAAACCAAGCAGGACTGCACCGAGCGCCATTTGCTGTAAATGTGTTGCACCCAAAGCCGGATCAGAAAAGGCCATAATGGAAATGGCACAGACAATCAGAATCTGCGCAATCAGCAACCAGGCACGACGACGTCCCAGAGCCTTGGTCAGAAATGGGACAGGAAGTTCATCAATGAGCGGTGCCCAGACGAATTTAAATGAATAGCCCAATGCGGCCCAGCTAAAGAAAGTTACTGCACTTTTGCTGATTCCGGCCTCACCTAACCATAAAGACAGACTCGAAAAAATCAGAAGAATCGGCACACCAGCCGAAAACCCCAAGAACAGCATGATCAATGCACGTCGATCTAAAAATGCTGTAAATGCGGATTTCCAACCCGTCGTTTGTGTTGTCATTGCTTTATTATTTTCCGCAGAAAAACCAATTGCTGCTATTCAATCCTGTAATAGCGTATCTTTCAACAAGATTTATATATTTATCACATTTCCGGTTTTTTATTTTCTGGCAAAAGCGACATGTTGGCTTGAATTTTTCAAGTAAATCTGTATACCTTAACTCTCATCAACGTAATATTTCGTTTTGGATTTTCAACAGTGACCCAGAGACTCGATCAAATTAATTCTTCTATTGCCAGCAACACCAGCACAACTCCACAAAAGATCCGCTCAGATTTACTTATCTCTGCATTTGAACAAAGCGAAATTAAAAATACTCTGGACCATACCCGGTTAACATCCACCCAGCTGACGCACATTCCAAACTTAGAAAAAATTCCTGCGTCAACCAAACGGATCAAGCCCCTGAATAACTTTTTGGGCCAAGATCGCGCACGCGCCTCAGTTGAGGCCGGGATTGCCCTGCCTTATTCCGGCTATAACATTTTTGCTGTCGGTACCGCAGGTCTCGGTAAACGCACCATGGTGAAGCGTTTGCTGCAACAGCACGCCAAAACTATGGAAACCCCGAATGACTGGGTGTACGTCAATAACTTTCAGAACCAGCGTCAGCCGATTGCACTAGAACTGCCCTCGGGTCAGGGCCCAAAATTCCAAGCCATGTTGAATCAAAGCTGGCAAACGATCCTCAAGCAACTTGAGCGCCGTTTTACTGCAGAAACCTATCACAACCGCATTGAAATGATTCGTCAGGAAACCGGTGATGAACAGCAGCAGGCGCTGATCGAACTGACCAAAGAAGGCGCAGAACTGGATCTGAAGCTGATCTCGCGACATGATGAGCACTGTTTTGTCCCTGTGCATCTGATTGATGACAAATTGCAGGAAATGTCTCAGGAAGATCTGAATGCCTTAAGCAACAAAGATCGTGCCGAACTGGCGTCCAACATGCGCTATATGGACAAGAAACTGGAACGTCTGGGTTTGCATCTGGGTGATCTGGAAGATGATGCACGCGATCGCGTACAGATCCTGAACCGCGATATCGCCAAGCAGGTGGTCTTACCGCGAGTCGAACAGATTCTGGCGAAATTCAAACACGTGGAAGGTCTGGAACATTATCTGAAGTATTATGCCGAAGACATTATCAACAATGTCGAAATTGTGCTGGAACAGGAAGAAGATGACTTCACTCCGGCGCTGTTCAGTCGCGTTCCGGCACGTTATCAGGCGAATGTGATTATTACCCATAAACCGAACAGTGGCGCACCAGTCATCTTTGAAGATTTTCCAACGCATTACAACTTGCTGGGTCATGTAGAACAACTGACCCAAAATGGTACGATTACCACGGACTTTACTTTGATTCGTCCAGGTACTTTGCATAAGGCCAATGGCGGCTTCCTGATGCTGGAAGCGGAACAATTGCTGGAACAGCCGTATGCATGGCAAGGCTTGAAGCGCGCGCTTAAATCGGGCCATTTAAAACTTTCCTCGCTTGAGCATATGATCACGCTAACCGGCAGTATTTCGATTGAACCTGCCTCAATTCCCCTGAATATCAAGGTCATCTTGCTGGCTGAGCCTGAAATCTATTATGAAATTTTAGAGCTTGAACCAGAGCTAGGCAGCATCTTTAAAATCCGTGCCGATTTCACCGATACATTACAACGTAATGACAATAACGAGCAGGCTTATATGCAGCTGATTGCCGACTATGTGCAATCGGATAAATTATTGCCTTTTGACCGTTCTGCTTTAGCCGCCTTGCTCACAGATTCCAGCCGTCAAGCCGAAGATCAAAGTTCATTGTCATTACATGCTCTGACGCTGGGCGATCTGATCCGTGAAGCACATCATCATGCCTTCCAGGCCGGTGACAAGATGGTTTCAGAAAAACATATCAACACCGCACTGGATCACCGTAAATATCGTCTCGGCTATTTACGTGAACTGTATTGGCAAGATCTGACTCGTGGTACTCAACTGATCGAAACCCGCGGCCATCGTCTGGGCCAAATCAATGCCCTGTCCGTCATTCATTATGCTGATGTTGAGTTTGGTCTGCCTTCACGTCTGACTGCTTCGGTTTACCAAGGTGGCGGTGATATTCTGGATATCGAACGCAGTGTCGAACTCGGTGGCTCCTTACATGCCAAGGGCGTGTTGCTGATGTCGTCTTTCCTGAAAGCACATTTTGGCCGTGAACAGACCTTGCACTTCTCTGCTGCGCTAGCGTTCGAACAAAGTTATGGTCAGGTCGATGGTGACAGCGCCACAGTCGCGGAACTTTCTGCCTTGCTATCTGCCATCAGTCAGTTACCGATTGATCAGTCCTGGGCCATTACCGGTTCCATGAACCAGCTGGGTCAAGTACAGCCGGTAGGCGGTGTGAATGCCAAAATTGAAGGTTTCTTTGATGCTTGCAAGTTACAAGGCTTGACCGGAAAACAAGGTGTAATTATCCCACGGCAAAATATGCAACATCTAATGCTGCGTAAAGATGTCACCATTGCTGTGGAAGAAGGCCAGTTCCATATTCACGCGATTGATACTATTGATCAGGCACTGGAAATCCTGATGGCGCGTCCTGTCGGTACCTTGGATAAAAAAGGTCGCTATAGCAAAAATTCAATCTATGCCGCAGTGATGGCACAGCTGGATTATTGGCAAGCGATTGAAGATGGTGCCGAACTGGTCGAAGTACCGAAGAAAAAGAAAAAAAAGAAGAAGAAAGACAAGAAGCAAATCGTCGAGCCACAAACTGAAGTTGAAGCTGATGTTTCGACAGTTGAACAGCCGGATGCAGCGACAGAGGATTAACTCTGACCTTGACCTAAGCAAAAATAGAGACAAAAAAAGCGCTTCTCAATGAAGCGCTTTTTCACATCTGGACTTAATTTAATACAAAATTAAGCATCAACTGCCGGGCTGTACTGTTCAACTAAAGGCTTTAATTCACCTTTTTGGAACATGTCGAGCATGATATCACTACCGCCGATCAACTCACCATTGATCCAAAGCTGTGGAAATGTCGGCCAGTTGGCGATTTGTGGTAACATCGCGCGAATGTCCTGGTTTTCCAGAATGTTTACATAAGCAAACGGACGACCAATTTGACTGAGTGCTTCTACTGCACGTGCAGAAAAACCACATTGTGGAAATTGCGGTGTGCCTTTCATGTAAAGAAGTACTGCGTGTTTTGCAATTTGGTCACGAATTAACGCTTCGGTATCGCGTGCTTGTTCAGTCATTGATAAATCCTCAACTCATCTGTCTCGCATTATACCCAAATCCAGGCAAAACAGTATGTCTAAAGCAATAATTCCAATTTTATTTACAATTACCCTTTAAATCTGAGCGGGTTTTTGCTTATATAAGTTTTTCTTTCCACCTAACAGTTAAGAGTTAGTCATGAATAATATTACCCTCGCACCGGTACAAACTGATCAACCGTCTCATTTGATGCCTGTTTTTGGCCGTCAACCGATCAGCTTTGTCCGAGGACGAGGTGCATATCTTTATACCGAAGATGGTACAGAGTATTTAGATGCATTAACCGGCATTGCCGTATGTGGTTTGGGACACGCGCATCCAGTTATTGCCGAAGCGATTGCTGAACAGGCAGCGACCCTGATTCATACCAGCAACCTGTTTGAAGTGCCTTGGCAAACCGCTGCCGCACAGAAACTGGCTGAAGTTGCAGGCATGGAAGAAGTATTCTTCTCAAACAGTGGTGCAGAATCCAATGAAGGTGCTATCAAAATTGCACGTAAATTCGGTCATATGCAAGGCATTGCTTCACCAAAAATTATTGTTGCTAACCAGTCTTTCCATGGTCGTACCATGGCCACCCTGTCTGCTACAGGCAATAAAAAAGTGCAAGAAGGTTTTGGCCCGCTGGTTGAAGGTTTTATTCGTGTACCTTTTGGTGATATCGAAGCAATTGAAGAAGCTGCAATCAATCATCCGGATATCGTAGCGATTTTGATTGAGCCTATTCAGGGTGAAGGCGGTGTGAATACCGCACCTCAAGGTTTCAGCTATTTAGAAGAAATCCGTCAAATCTGTAACCAGCACAACTGGCTGATGATGCTGGACGAAGTACAAACTGGTAATGGCCGTACCGGTAAATATTTTGCTTACCAGCACACCAATATTATTCCGGATGTACTGACCACAGCCAAAGGCTTAGGAAACGGTTTCCCGATTGGTGCAGTGATGACTCAAGGTCGTGGTGTCGGCGTATTAACTGCTGGAAATCACGGTTCTACCTATAGCGGTACAGCACTGGGTTCGCGTGTGGTCTATACTATTCTCGATATTATGCAAAAAGAAAATATCGTCGCGAATGCTGCTGAAAAAGGTGCTTATATCGTTGACCAGCTACGCAACAAACTGGCAGATCAAAATGTCATCGTACGTGGTTTTGGTCTGATGATCGGGATTGAATTACCAAAAGAATGCGGTGATCTGGTTGCGATTGCACGCGATGAATACAAGATGATTATCAATGTCACCGCAGGCAATGTCGTTCGTCTGTTGCCTACCCTGAATATTACCCAGGAGCAGGCAGACCAGTTGATCGAACGTCTAGTAAAAATGATCAAATCTTATTTAGCATAAAGCCCTAGCTTAAAAATTAAAAAAGCCGCTCTAAAGCGGCTTTTTTATTATTCTGCATTCTATGATGCGTTTTGTAACATACGTCCGCCAGAGATCTGGCTAAAATATTGTTTCAAGGTATCAAGACAACGAAGAATTTTTGTCGGTTGTTGTTCACGTTTCGGAATAACCGCATACAGTGTAATCGGTGGCAGTCTCCATTCAGGCAGAACTTCAACTAAAGTACCGTTAAGCAAATCCTTTTTAGCATCAAGATATAAAACCTTGGCAATCCCATTGCCCTGCAAGCACATCGATTTTGCAACCAAACCGTTATTGGTACTGAAACGGGATTTCAGTTCAAACTCGGCTTTTTCTGCAGTATTCACATGTTGAAAATGATAATACTGATGGTTTTTAAGATGCGTTAAAGGTAAGACCTCATGATTTTTAAGATCATCAGGTCTCGAAATAATGGTGCTTTGATTAATATAACTCGGTGTCGCCACCAGAATTTGCTCAATCTGCATCAATGGCACAACCTGAAGATTATGCTCATCATTTTTCTGTTCAAATCTTAGGGCGATATCAACCCGCCCATCCAACAAATCAACCTCATGATTGTTTGTTTCTAAATGTACTGCCAAGCCGCGATGTGCAGCCATCCAATGAGAAAGTGCAGGAATCACATGATTCGCGCATAATTCTGGCAAAGAAACGATACGCAGCTCGCCCACGAGATCATCACGTAATTCATTGATCCGGACTTTACCGCGTTCAGCAGCAGATAACATTTCTTGACAGCTATGGAAAAAAGCTTGTCCCGCTTCGGTCAGACTTAATTTTCTCGTCGAACGATTTAGAAGTACGACTTCCATATCGTGTTCTAACGAGCGAATTTGTTGACTGACGGCGCTGGTCGTAATCCCTAATTCACGGGCAGCACCGCTAAACGAGTTTTTCTCCACAACGCAAGCAAAGACACCCATTGCTCGAAGTTGATCTAACATAAATTTCCCTCTAAACTTATGAGGTGCTTCATCATTTGATAAAAGCAACTTATTGTATTATACGGCGAAATTTACACTTTGCATTATTTATTTAATTGTTTGGTAAAACTGCAGTAGGATTAATAGGTTTGCCGTCTAAGCGCACCTGAAACTCCAGCATGGTACGGTTTGTACCGGTCGATCCCATTTCTGCAATTTTTTGACCAGCCGTTACATTTTGGCCACTTTTCACATTCAATTTACTGTTATGTGCATAAGCGGTGATATAGCCATTGATATGCTTCACCAACACCAGATTGCCATATTCTTTCAGGCCATCAGCGGCATACACCACCTGCCCGTCTGCTGCTGCAAATACCGGATCACCGACATTGCCACTATAGCGGGTGCCCTTAATATTAGAAGCTAAATTGTATTGCTGGAGAATCGCGCCATTCGATGGTTTTACCCAACGTAGACCTGCTGCAGTAGATACTGGCGTTACAGGTGCAGATGTACTGACGCGTGGTGTGGTTTGTACTGTCGTTGCTGGTGTCACCGGTGCCGGTGTAGGCACTGCAATTGTTTGACGCTGGATTGGCGCTGCCTGAGTCATAGCCTGAGTACTGGTGCTACGGCGCGCAGTATTGCTTTTCAGGCGGATTGATTGTCCGACATAAATCCGGTACGGCGCACTGATATCATTCATCTCGGCAACACTGATATAGTTCAGTCCATAACGTGCTGCAATCCCACTCAATGTATCTCCTGAACGCACCGTATAGAAATCAGGAGCTGTTGCATAACGCGTTGCATTATTCACCTGGGGTTTGGTGGCACAACCGGTAATTACTCCTGTAGAAATAACAACGGTCGATAAAACGAGGGTTTTAATCAGGGTTGCAGGCGAAGCTACGACACATTTCGGTAACACCAAGAACATTATCTTCCTCTCTAATGCTATACGGTTGCAAAATTCCGTTAAGATTAGCAAAGTTTTACGGCAATATACTTGCAATCGCGAGTTTTTCACAAAGTTATAACACTAAGGACGCATTTTCTGCCAATTGTGTTTGTAAATTCCGCAGACTCTCATAATTGGTAGCATCCATCTGAATCGGGGTAATACTGACATAGCCATTGGCGACCGCAGAGAAGTCCGAATCAATTTCGTTAAATCCTGGCTTAGGGTCTGCGACTGCTTCTCCTGAGAGTCCAATCCAGAATACCTGACGACCACGTGGGTCTACATGACTCGTCACCGGTTTAGACTGACGGCAGCGACTTTGATACGTCACTTTTTCACCCTGTAACTCAGCTACATCTGGAATATTGATATTAAAAATATGACGTTCAGGCAGAACAGGCAAACCACGCACAATAAAATCATGCACCCATTCGGCGGCCAGCTGATAATCCTGAGGCTGTTGATAGCTGCGTACATTCGGTCCACTGAGTGATACGGCAATCGCAGGATGTTTACTTAAACGACCTTCAAAGGCTGCACCGACCGTACCGGAATACAATACATCATCACCCAGATTCGCGCCGCTATTTATCCCGCTAACCACCAGGTCAAATTCAAAGTCAAACAGCCCGTTCATGGCCAAGTAAACACAATCTGCCGGCGTCCCATTAACCGCCCAGACATCAGGAGAAATCTGGATTGGGCGTAAAGGGCGGTCCAAAGTTAAGGCACTAGAAAAGCCACTGCGTTCACTTTCCGGTGCCACAATCACCACTCGCCCCAAAGGCTTTAGCGCTTGCGCCAAAGCCTGAATACCGGGTGCAAACACCCCATCATCATTTGAAACTAAAATATTCACTAAAAAATCTCGTTACGCTAAAAAATGACTGACTAGGACATTTCATTGTATTAGTGCAGGAATTATATATATTTATTGCTCGACATCCATCTTTATAATATGTGGCTCAAGATGATTAAAAAATTCTCTTTATTTAGCGCTCTCACTTTAAGCTTGGCAGCATTTATTTCCCCTTCAGTCATGGCAAACGATCTGACTGTTGAAGAAAACAATACCATTGTAAAAGAAGATATTGCATCAGCACAGGTTATGGCTGAAGTTTGCCCGGCAATCATTGGTCAAAATCCAAAATTTAACAGCACCGTTGAACAATTGATCCAGTCTTATCTTGCAGACTACTCAGATAAAGGCATGAGCTATCAAAAGCTACAGGCAGACAGTGAATATAAATCTTTACTTGAAGAAGCACGTCAGGGTGCAAAGCAAACCAGCTCAGACGAGCAGAAAACTGTCTGTGAAGAAATGCTGAACTACCAAGGCTAAGCCAGCTAAATTTTCAAATAAGACGGTGTAAACATCGTCTTATTTTCTCTTACAGATTTATTCATAATTCTACAGCTTCGCTACATTTTCCCACTTTTCAATTTCAAAAATAAGTTTAAGCTAAGCAAATTATTGTTCTAAATCCATTTTTTGAGTTTTCAATGAAAAATCCAATATTCCAAGCTTTAACATTCTGCGCAATTTCTGCCGCCACTCTTTTGGGAACTTCTGCATTTGCAGCCGATGAAAACATTAATGTTACCCCAACTCAGGAAGTGACCAAACAGGAACTGGCAGCCATTTATGTTCTTTCAGAAATCTGTCCAAGCATGGTCAAAGACAAGTCACAGTTTAATCAGGGTTATACCAAGCTGGTGACTGAGTATATGCCGGGCCAGCGTAATCCGGTTGAAAGCTTAAACCAGATGGCTAAACAGAACGATTTCCGCAATATTCTGGCCGAAGCACAATCGGATGCCAAGAAAGCCGGCAAGAAAAAAAATCAGGTGATTTGTAATGAATTAACCACCTATAACAATTAAGCTGCTTTTCTGCCGATAACTTACAATACTTTTGAAATAAGACCGGGTTTCCCATAGAAGTCAGCCTAGCTTTGTCCTAAAATGCTAGGCTCTTCGTGCTTACATCAAGATATAGGAACCCACTAGAAATGACCCAAAAAACTGCCCTTGCTGCATTATTATTAGTTCCTAGTTTTAGCTTTGCAGCAACTGTCCTATCTGCACCACCAGAATTGAATAATAAATCCTACGTGCTAATGGACTACGAGACAGGGCAACTTCTCGCTTCAAAAAATGAAAATGAAAAATTAGCCCCTGCTTCAATGACCAAGATGATGACCAGTTACATCATCGAACAAAAACTATTGAGCGGTGAACTCACTGAAGATGAACAAGTGCGCATGAACGAGTCAGCATGGTGTCGCGGCAGTAGCGCGGAATCATGTATGTATGTACCTTTAAATGGTACGGCAACTGCACTTGAAATGCTTCGCGGGATTATTATTCAATCAGGGAATGATGCATCGAAAGCCATGGCTGAACATATTGCAGGGAACGAGGGTACCTTTGCACATATGATGAATCAGGAAGCCAAACGTATTGGCATGACCAATACCAGCTTTATCAATTCAACCGGTATGCCTGCTGAAGGTCATTATTCGACTGCCAAAGATATGGCAACGCTGGCACAGCACATCATTAAAGACAGTTCCAAGTATTATCCGATTTATGCTGAAAAAGAATTTACCTTTAATGGCATCAAGCAAGGTAACCGTAATGCCCTGCTGTATACCGACCCAAGTGTAGATGGCTTAAAAACTGGTCATACCAATGAAGCGGGGTACTGCTTGACCACCTCGTCTAAACGTGGCCCTACTCGCTTGATTTCAGTTATTTTTGGTGCACCCACCATGCAGGAACGTGCAACGCAGACACGTGAATTGCTGGCTTGGGGTTATGCGAACTTCGAAACCAAAAATGTTCAACCAGCTAAACAGGTACTTGCTAAAGCCAAAGTCTGGTTCGGTAAGGAAGATGAAGTTCAAATCGGACTTGCTGAAAACTTTAATGTGACCATGCCTAAAGGTCAGGCCAATGCGATTAAAACCCAGCTGGTGGTTCAACCGAAACTGACTGCACCATTACAACCGGGGCAAGTTGTCGGTAAATATGTTGCGACTCTGGATGGTAAAGTCATTTCAGAAAAACCTCTTGTGGCTTTGAATGCAGTGGAAGAAGCGGGTTTCTTCGCGCGTATGCTCGACCATATCAAACAGTTCTTTAGCAACTTGTTCTAAGTCTAAACAGACCATTTCAGTCTTGGACTAAGACCAAAGCACTCATTCAGATGGGTGCTTTTTATTTTATACTATGCACATGATCCTTAAACTTTTAATGAGCAGATCACCATGAGCCAAAACATTCGTTCTTATTTAGACACGACTCCAGAAATTGATAAATCGTGTTATATCGATCCGATGGGAATCGTGGTCGGCGATGTGGTCTTGGCTGAAAATGTTTCTGTCTGGCCTTTTGCCGTGATTCGTGGTGATGTTAATTCAATCCGGATTGGTAAAAATTCGAATGTTCAGGATCATGCCATGTTGCATGTCAGTCATAAAAAAGCCGATAAACCGAATGGTTCGCCTTTGATCATTGGTGAAGATGTCACGATTGGCCATCATGTGACATTGCATGGTTGTACGATTGGTAATCGTGTACTAATTGGGATTAACAGCATTATTCTGGATGATGTCATCATTCCGAATGATGTGATGATTGGTGCAGGTACGCTAGTTCCACCGGGTAAAGTTTTGGAAAGTGGCTGGCTCTATGTTGGTAGCCCGGCAAAAAAAGCACGTCCGCTCACTGAAAAAGAAATGGCGTTCTTGCCGTATTCTGCACATAATTATGTAAAAGTTTCTGGGAATTATAAATAACTGTTTTAATTGCCAAATTTTTTGATCGTTAGATACAATAAATTAAATCTATCTCTATATGAATATTTATGTTTAAAGAAATTGAAAAATATGTGGGATTTTATCTACTCACCTACATAATAATTTTATTCATATGTGGATTTTTTCAGTACATAGCAGTGTGTCAAGGACAATCTTTATCTTGTAGCTTCAGTATGACTGGAATTAACACAATTATTACAACCACTGCTTATGTAATAACACCTATAATTGCCATCATTGGTTTTATTTCTTGGAAGGTACAATATAACATTCAACTCGAAAAAAATGATCTCAGAAATGCTTTAGAGGCTGCCGTCATACTCAAGGAAAATATAAATTATTTTGAAGTACATTTAAATAACTTATATGTACAAATACAAGAAGTACCCGTAAAAAACTTCGAAACACTTATTTCACATTATGATGAAAATAAAGTTGAAATTAGACAAAAAAGACGTGAACTTTCCCTGAATACAATCAAATATTACTCATGTCTAGAAATATGCCAACATCCAATTCCTGAAAGTCAAATTGACTTTCTATATAATCATAACAATGAATTTGAAGGAAAGTTTAAAACTATAGTTTTCGGAAAATTTCATCATAGCCACACACCCTAAAATTTTATACAATAGTGCATCCTTTTCCATGGTGCTGCTTTATGACTGCTTGGACTGCTCATGTCACTGTCGCAACTGTCGTTGAAAAAGACGGAAAATTCCTGTTTGTAGAAGAACATACAGAAGGTGTGACACACACGGTATTTAATCAGCCTGCGGGTCATATCGAATGTGGCGAAACTATTATTGAAGCTGCCATTCGCGAAACCATGGAAGAAACCGGACATACAGTGAGTATTGAATCACTGCTAGGTATTTATACCTATACCCCACCGATGTTCCCGGATCGTACTTATTTTCGTTTCTGCTTTTTAGCCAAATCCATTGACTACGACCCAAATGCCGCTTTAGATGCTGACATTATCGGTGCAGTCTGGATGACGCTAGATGAATTGCTTGAATCTGCTCGTGCGCGTAGCCCACTGGTGATTAAAGCCGTACAAGATGCGCTTTCAGGTCAAAAGTACCCTTTATCGCTCATTTACGAGCACCAAAATTCTCCCTTAATTTCAAATTTGGATGCCTAATCCTATGCAACAACGTGTCATCGTCGGTATGTCAGGTGGTGTAGATTCATCTGTTTCTGCTGCCCTTTTACTTCAACAAGGTTATCAGGTTGAAGGTCTTTTCATGAAAAACTGGGAAGAAGATGACGGCACAGAATATTGCACGGCGATGGAGGATCTTGCCGATGCACAAGCCGTTTGCGACAAAATCGGCATTAAACTGCATACCGCAAACTTTGCCATGGAATATTGGGATCGCGTATTCGAACATTTCCTGGCGGAATATGCAGCTGGCCGTACGCCAAACCCAGACATTTTATGTAATAAAGAAATTAAATTTCGTGCCTTTCTCGATCACGCAGTAAATCTGGGTGCAGATTTTATTGCGACGGGTCATTATTGCCGTCGTGGTGAAACCATGACCAACTCACGTGGTGAAGAATATGCACCTTTATTGCGTGGTGTGGACAATAACAAAGACCAGACTTATTTCCTGCATGCGGTTCATGGTCGTGAAATTAATAAGACCCTGTTCCCTGTTGGTGAAATTGAAAAGCCACAAGTCCGTAAAATTGCAGAAGAATTAGATCTGGTTACGGCCAAGAAAAAAGACTCGACTGGGATCTGTTTTATTGGTGAACGTCGTTTTAATGACTTTTTAAAGCAATATTTACCTGCTCAACCCGGAAAAATCGTGCTGGAAGATGGTAAAGAGGTTGGTGATCATCACGGCTTAATGTACTATACGCTCGGTCAACGCGGTGGTATTGGTATTGGCGGTATGAAAGGCGTTGCTGAAGGTGCCTGGTTCGTATTGCATAAAGATATCGAAGGCAATCGTCTGGTGGTCGGTCAAGGCCATGAACACCCACTCATGCAAAGTACTACACTTTGGAGTGAAGCGATTGACTGGGTCGCAGGTGAGCAGGATATTCCTGAAACAGGCTTCCGCTGTACGGCCAAAACCCGTTACCGTCAGACTGATCAAGCATGTACTGTGTATCAAGATTCAGAATCACCGAATGGTGTTCGTGTTGAGTTTGATGAACCTCAACGTGCAGTGACCCCGGGTCAAAGCGTGGTGTTCTATTCAGGTGAAGTTTGTTTAGGGGGTGGTGTGATTCATCATACCAATGCACCTAAACCTGATTTTATAAAAGGATGAATTCGGCATGACGGAGTTACCATTTCAACCAGCCACAACGTTGAATACTCGTCAAAATCGTGCTTTGGCATTAGCGGGTGTGTTTCAGGCCACCCAGCTGACCCATATGACAGCATTGACAGGTCAGCAAAGCATTGGTGAAAGTGGTAACTTTTATTTTGAACAGTTGATTAGAGCCAGTCTTAATATCCGTCCCGGCAGTAATCAAAATGCCCAGACCCTAGACTTTTTTAATCAACTGGCTGATATTTCCTTAGGTTTAAAAATATTAGAAAGCAGCATCATTCAACCCTTCAATACTTCTCCAAAATCCAGAATTCCAAAACTTTCCAGCACCAAACTTCCCATGAGCTATGCAATGGCACTTCTTCAGTTAGAAAAGAAGGTCTATAGCAATCCCAAATTTGTTGAAATTATTGAACAGTCCCAACAGAAAATTCTCAGACAGCTTTCTTTCTTTGATAATAATTACCTGCACCCCAGCATCATTGCCAATCTAGCTCAAACCTATGTCGATACTGCCGGACAGATTAATCCGCGCATTATGGTACGTGGCAATGCCGAAGCCTTTAAGGATGCCGGACACACCAACCGCATTCGTGCGTCTTTATTTACCGGTTTGCAAATGGCACACCTGTGGCGTCAGCTCGGTGGCAGCTCTTGGGGCATGGTATTTGGCAAACGCAAGTTGCTACAAGATATTCAGAATCTAGCGCGTTTACAGTTTCAGGTGGTTTAACTGATGCTGCACGTGTTTCGTTTTACGTTTAATTCCAAAATCTAAGGAATCGATATGAACGCTTTAACTGCACTTTCTCCATTAGATGGACGTTACGCGAGCAAATGTGATGCTCTACGTCCTTTTCTTTCTGAGTTTGGTTTAATCCATGCTCGTGTGACTGTTGAAGTGCGTTGGTTACAAGCGCTTGCAAACCACCCGGAAATTACTGAAGTACCGGCGTTTTCAGGCGAAACTAATGCAGCGCTTGATGCGATTGTGAGCGATTTTTCTGAAGATGGCGCCAATCGCATCAAAGAGATCGAACGCACCACTAACCACGACGTTAAAGCGGTTGAGTATTTCCTGAAAGAAAAAATCGCTGGTATCGAAGAACTTAAAAATGCCGGTGAATTCATTCACTTTGCATGTACGTCTGAAGATATTAACAACCTGTCACATGCCTTAATGCTGAAAAGCGGTCGTGATGTACTGGTTGCATCTATGCAGCAAATCATCGATTCAATCGTTGCGCTTTCTGAAAAGCATGCAGACCAGCCAATGTTGTCTCGTACTCATGGTCAAACTGCAAGCCCAACAACTTTGGGTAAAGAAATGGCGAACGTGGCTTACCGTCTTGCACGTCAAATCAAACAGTTCAAAAATGTTGAGCTACTGGGCAAAATCAATGGTGCAGTAGGTAACTACAATGCGCACTACTCTGCTTACCCAGACATCAACTGGCCTGCGCATTCACAAGCATTTGTAGAGTCTTTGGGTCTAGACTTCAACCCGTACACCACTCAAATCGAGCCACATGACTATATGGCTGAACTGTTTGATGCGCTACGTCGTTTCAACACTATTCTGATCGATTTTAACCGTGACATTTGGGGCTATATCTCTCTTGGTTTCTTCAAGCAAAAACTAAAAGAAGGCGAAGTTGGTTCTTCAACCATGCCACACAAAGTTAACCCAATTGACTTTGAAAACTCTGAAGGTAACTTGGGTATTGCCAATGCTGTACTTGCACACCTTGGCGAAAAACTGCCAATTTCTCGCTGGCAGCGTGACCTGACTGACTCTACTGTGCTTCGCAACATGGGTGTTGGTTTTGCGCAAAGCTTAATTGCTTTTGAAGCTTGCTCTAAAGGTATTGGCAAACTTGAGTTGAACGCTGCGCGTATTAATGAAGATTTGGATAATGCCCAAGAAGTATTGGCTGAGCCTATTCAAACTGTAATGCGTCGTTACAACGTTGAAAAACCATACGAAAAACTAAAAGCCCTGACTCGTGGTCAAGCCATGACTCGCGACATGATGGTAGATTTCGTAAACGGTAACGAGTTAGAAGCTGTTCCTGCTGCTGACCGTGCGCGTTTAGCGGAAATGACACCTGCATCATATACAGGTAATGCTGCTGATCAAGCTAAACAGGTAGCTGAGCTGATTGCAAAAATCTAATTTGCAATAAGACGAAAAGGCGAAGCTCAGGCTTCGCCTTTTTATTTATAATGTATTTTATTCTAAAAAGATATTTCATAATAACGACATGATTGATCATCGACTTTCCGCCAAACATTACACGAGCCTGGGCATTTTAATTCTGGCGATTTTGTTTGCCAGTATTCGTCCTTTAGAACTGGAAGCTTATCTCTTGCATCAGGCAGGGACAGTTTTCATGATCATCATGCTGCTCATCTGCCTGTATAAAATCGGCCTGAATTTTTTAAGTTTTAATTTATATATTCTTTTTCTGATTGTTCATGTGATTGCTGCACACTATCTATATTCTTATGTGCCTTATAACCAGTGGATTGAACAGATTTTTGGCTTTAATCTGAATGAAGCGATGCACTGGTCACGTAATATGTTCGACCGATTTGTCCATCTGGCCTACGGATTATTACTTTATCCAATTTTCCATCGCCTGTTTCAGGTCTGGTTGCCGCAGCAAAAACCCGTGGTCATTTTCCTGCTGGTGATTCAGTTTGTGGTGGCCAGCAGCATGCTCTATGAATGGCTGGAATGGCTGATTGCCATTGGTTTATCTCCTGAGGAAGCTGAAAACTATAATGGACAACAAGGTGATATGTGGGATGCGCACAAAGACATCTTGCTTGCTACGATTGGCGCGGCGATAATAGGCGGGCTGCAATTGATACCGAAAAATCAAAAAAGCTCATCGAAGTGAGCTTTTAAAATCACAATCTAATAGCTGAATTAAAGTTTTGGATCACGCATTTAATTACATTCATATCTTCAATTATGAATGTGGACAATATCGCATCCAATCATCCTTCATTTTTTGCAGTTCATTCCCCGTCAACATCTCACTGTAATAAATGAAATAGGTTGCATCAGGATATTGAATCTCATGACGGAATATCATGCCACGCAGTGACACAGATAACTCCTCAGGAAAATCATCCTCTAAATAAAGTTCTTCAAATTCATAATTAAAATAACAATTTTGCGTCGCAAGAAATGCTTCAGCTATAGCCATGTTTCTGCTCTAACAATAAAATATGCTTTATTTTATCTGATTAGTTTCAATGATGATTTACATTTCATTCGATTCAAGCCATTGAACAAACTTAGATTCTGACAAATGTGGATATTTGAACTTATCTAGATATTCAAAGCAGGCCTTTTGGCCTTGAGGAATTTTATCCAGATGCTTATCGAAGAATAAATGCCGACTATATTGAGCGCCATCAAAGCGAATACTCACACGTTCAAATTCATTACCACCTCGAACTTTATGCATCTGATAAAACTGCACAACACCACATTCCTGCGATGGAATAACAGGTGGATCATTGGGCTTTAGAAAGCTATACAGCAGAAAGATACAAACGCCGGGTAGAAAACTCAGCCAAAACAAAACCTTCTTAGAATTATCCTGAGTTAATTTTGCTTCAGAATAAAGCATACATAACATCGGAATAAATACGATACTAAAAAAACCAAGCAACAAAATAAACGTGAGCATATGAGCCTAGACTCAATCAGAGTACTCCACTTATATCATAACAATATGATTTCAAAAAATAAAAAAGCCCACCGAAGTGAGCTTTAAAATTCATTCAAGATCAATTGGATTAAAGTTTTGGATCACGTATTTGCACCAGATTTGCGTTTGCTTTACTTAAGCTTTCCATAACTTTATTCATGACAGTGGGTATCAGTGAATCAGCAATTTGCGCTGCTTGCAGGCCGAGTTTTTCACCCAAAGTTGGTTTCTTGCGGGTCTGGATGGAATAGATATCATGTTGGGTCAACAAGTTGAGCAGGTATTCATCTGAGGTTTGCAGTTTATCCACCAGATTTAGATCCAGCGCATCCCGACCATACCAATGCTCACCAGTGGCCACTTTTTCAATATTCAGCTGCGGGCGATACTTCTCAACGAAATGTTTGAATAAAGCATGGGTTTGCTGTAATTCTTCTTCAAACTTGGCTTTACCCTCTTCAGTATTTTCACCAAACAT
The DNA here is from genome assembly GCF_031844265.1 of Acinetobacter sp. RG5. Lineage (GTDB taxonomy): Bacteria > Pseudomonadota > Gammaproteobacteria > Pseudomonadales > Moraxellaceae > Acinetobacter. Next base: position 287,077 of record NZ_JAUZUV010000001.1, read on the forward strand.
GGTCACGGTACGTTTATACTGACCTGCGGTATAGAGCTCAAAGTCGATTTTATTGTCTTTCAGTAGGCGGTTAAAGTTGGGGACTTGAGCAACTACACCAATTGAACCGACAATCGCGAATGGTGCAGAAATAATCTCATTGGCAATACATGCCATCATATAACCGCCACTGGCCGCCACTTTATCGACACAGATGGTCAAATGAAAACCTGCCTCACGTAACCGCACCAGTTGAGCTGCTGCAAGTCCATAACCATGGACCATGCCCCCCGGACTTTCCAGACGCACTACAACGCGGTCACGACCTGCTTTGGCTGTGGCCAGAATCAAGGTGATTTCTTCACGTAAGCCTTCTACCGCAGAAGCCGCCATATCACCTTTAAAATCGAGCACATAGATTTTTTGATTGGTTTTCTTACGTGCACGCGCTTCTTTTGACAGTTGTTGCGATAACTGTAAAAGTTCCAGTTTAGACCCAGTAGTTTGCGCTATTTTTTTTCGTTGTTCATTGATGCGCGCATTGAGATGACTAATACGGATTTCAGCGGACAGTTTCGGAGTATGAAATAACATAAAAAATCTATTCTCTATTTAATTCGGATTTATCCCTTTAGATTAGGTCAATTTCGGTTTTTTTCAACTTTATTTCGAGAATTATTACGATTATCACCATCTATTTCACCTATAAAAAAGAGCCTTACGGCTCTTTTTTTATATATCGGATTAACCAAAACGCCCGGTAATATAGGCTTCAGTCAACTGATGATCTGGCTGGGTAAAGACTTTCTCGGTCGAGTTGACTTCAATCAGATCACCCAAATGGAAATAAGCAGTACGATCCGATACACGTGCTGCCTGTTGCATGGAGTGAGTTACAATCGCAATCGTGTATTGGGTAGAAAGCTCAGAAATCAGCTCTTCTACTTTAGCGGTTGCAATGGGATCAAGTGCTGAACATGGTTCATCCATCAGGATCACTTCCGGGCTGACTGCAATGGTACGCGCGATACACAGACGTTGCTGCTGACCACCCGATAAACCTGTTCCCGGCTGGTTTAAACGATCTTTCACTTCTTCCCACAAACCAGCTTTACGCAAACTGCCTTCTACAATTTCTTCAAGATCGTACTTGTCACGCGCCAAACCATGCAGTTTTGGACCATAGGAGACATTATCGAAGATTGATTTCGGGAATGGGTTCGGCTTCTGGAAAACCATACCAACCTGTGCACGTAGCAAGACCACATCTAGGTTTGGATCATAAATATCCTGATTGTCCAGCATGACTTTACCGGTCACACGGCAGCTATCAATGGTATCGTTCATGCGGTTTAAGGTACGCAGAAAGGTCGATTTACCACAGCCTGATGGCCCAATAAAAGCAATCACTTCATTTTCATAAATGTTCAGGTCAATGCCTTTAATCGCTTCCGCTTCACCATAGTACACATGCACATCAGAAGTACTAAGTTTCACATTCGTCGACTTCGCATCTTTTTTGCTGCTGCTTTGCGTATCGAACTGGGAAACAAACGGAGTTGCCAGCTTTTGAGTCGCCTCATCCGAGGTGAATTGTGTCTGTTGTGGATTCACGATTTGATCCTTTTTTAAGGAATTTTGAATAACAGTTGTGTTCATGATTCTGCCCCTATTACCAACGGACTTCAAATTTCTTACGTAACCAGATGGCCAGACTGTTCAAGCTGATCATCATGGCCAGAAGTACAATAATTGCTGCTGCGGTACGCCCTTCAAAGAAGTTACGTAATTCATTGCCTTGCCATAAGAAAATCTGCACCGGTAAAGCCGTTGACTGATCAAATGGTGTGGCTGGAACGCTGGCAACAAAAGCACTCATCCCGATTAATAACAATGGTGCAGTTTCACCCAAAGCTTGTGCGACCCCAATGATTGCGCCCGTCAAAATACCCGGCAAAGCCAAAGGCAAGACGTGATGAAATACTGTCTGGATGCGGGAAGCACCGAGGCCCAAAGCTGCCTGACGAATCGAAGGTGGAACCGCTTTAAGTGATGCGCGTGTGGTGATGATCACAGTCGGTAAGGTCATCAGACTCAGTACCAGACCACCCACCAATGGGGCTGACAGTGGCAAATGCATCCAGCCAATGAAGATCGCTGCACCCAATAGACCGAAGACAATCGATGGTACGGCTGCCAGGTTGTTGATATTGACTTCGACCACATCGGTAATCCAGTTTTTCGGAGCAAATTCTTCCAGGTAGATCGCGGAGGCCACCCCGATTGGAATCGAGATAAAGATCACAATCATCATCATGAACAGCGAGCCCATAAAGGCGCCTGCCAAGCCAGAAGTTGCTGGTGAACTGCGCGAGTCAGGACTGGTGAAAATATTGGTATTGAAACTATTTTCAATCACACCAGAGGCTTTCATCTCGTCCGCCACCTGACGTACTTCAGGACTGAGCTGCTGCTGTTCATCGGGAAGATCACGGTCAATATTTCCCGCCAGCCAGACATCGACATTGGCATCCGCCAGAATTTTCACTTCCTTGCTTTGACCGACCAGACTCGGATCATTCATGACCATGTCTCGCAAGCGGTACGCCTCAGAACTGGTATATAAAGAACCCAGTTCATCACGCTGGCTTTCCAGCTTGCTGTCTTTGGCAATCATGCCGTTGATAATCAGGGCATCCCAATCTACCATTCCCACTTCGGTCTGCCATGCGATAAAGCGATCTTCAAACTGTGCTGGAGATTCTCCTGCAGCTGGCTTCGGTTTTGGACCAATATCCACAATGGCAGGATCGAAATGAATCGGCAAACTCATGCTGCTCTGCCAGAATGCAGGCAAACCTTTGGATAAAATACTCCCGAACAGCAATACCACAAAGAACAGACCTGCCAGTACCGCAGAGAAACCAAATAAACGAAAGGTTTTTTCTTTACGATGACGTCGTGCCAAAGAGCTTTGAATGGTCTTCTTACGCTTTTCACGCAGCTCGGCGGCGATGGATGGATCAATACGCTGATCCACAGGCGTTGTATTTGAAGTACTCATTAGTCGTATTGCTCACGATATTTACGCACGATGATCAGTGCAACAATGTTCAAACCCAAGGTAATGACGAATAGCGTCAGTCCTAGTGCAAAGGCCACCAGTGCTTGTGGACTAGCAAAATCAGTATCGCCAGTTAGCTGATTCACGATGGTAATCGTGACCGTGGATACTGCTTCAAGCGGATTGGCATGCAACTGCGGGCTGTTCCCGGCTGCAAGAACCACGATCATGGTTTCACCAATTGCACGTGACGCCGCCAACAGGAACGCACCGATAATACCCGGTAGAGCCGCGGGTAAAACCACCTGACGGATCGTTTCAGATTTGGTCGCGCCCAAGCCCAAAGAACCATCACGTAAGGCACGCGGCACCTGAGTGATGATGTCGTCTGACAGAGAAGATACAAATGGAATGATCATGATACCCATGACCAGACCGGCAGTTAGCGCACTGGTCGCATTAATTTCGAGTCCGACCAGAGCACCCATGCTTTTAAGGAATGGACCGATGATCATCAAGGCAAAAACACCATAGACAATCGTAGGAATACCCGCCAGCACTTCAATCGTGGGTTTTGCCCAAGAGCGGAACCGCGGTGAAGCGTATTCTGCCAGATAGATCGCAATCATCAGGCCAACCGGAACTGCAACTAAAAGTGCGATCCCGCTGACCATGAGCGTGCCCCAGAGCAGTGGCAATAAACCATAACTACCTTCGGCACTGCCAGAGGTGCTAAACCCCGGGTTCCATTGGGTACCAAAGAAGAAATCCAGTGGGCTGACGAAGCTGAAGAAACGCATTGCCTCGCCAAACATCGACATCACAATCCCGAGAGTGGTCAGAATCGCCACACCTGAACACAATGCCAGGCCGATATTAATCATTTTTTCGACTTGGTTACGTGCACGGAATTCCTGGCTAATATGTTTCTTGGCCCAGACCAGACCGGCCAGCGCAGCCGAAATCACGACTGCCAATTTGGCAAAGGTACCAATGGTCGAGAATTTAGCCAACTGTTCTGCTGCTGCAACTTCATAGGCTGCAGGTGTATCACTGACCCCGAAACCTGAGGCAAGTGCCTGAACGCGATCAATCACAACACTCAGACTTGCCGGATCCAGACTAGCAGAAACATTTTCTGGCAAATGGTTGAGTACCACCTGCTCCAGAAAAGTGGGTTCCACCATGTTCCAAACAATCAAAATTAAAAACGCAGGGATACCACACCATAGTGCAACCAGGGCACCATAATATCCGGGACGCGAGTGTAAGTTTGCAGAATTGCTTCCCTTACCTGCTAAGCTACGGCTTTTACTTAATCCGATTTGATAGGCTATGGCCATGATGGCCAATAACACACCTATAAGTAGCAGATTCATGTATTCTCCACTGTTTTTTCAATTTTCATGGTTTGAAAAAACTTGTTTATCGCAAAAAGCCGATGGTAGGTTGACCCTACCACCAGCGTTTTCAAAATCATTTATTACTTCACAACAACCGCTTTACCAGCCTTGAAATTTGCCAGGACTGCCGCACGTTCTTTATCAGACATTGAAATCAGACCTGCTTTTTCCAGCTTAGAGCCTTTGCCAGATACTTTCTTGTTCAGGAAGTATTCTGTGAACTGCGGTAAGCCTTTGATCGATTTCAAGTGCTCGCCTTTCACATAGAAGAACAATGGACGTGATACCGGATAAGCACCATTCAAGATGGTCTTTTCAGAAGGCGCTACATTGTTCACTGTGGCAACACGTAGACGGTCACGGTTCTGATCATAGAAACCTAAACCAAACACACCTACCGCACTTGGAGAAGTTTTTAAACGTGCCAATGTTTCGGTATAGTCACCGGCAATCTCAACCACACGGCCATCTTTACGGAATGTTGTACAAGCTTTTTTCTTGGCATCTTTGTCTAAAGACTTAATTGCAGCGTATGTTTCACAACCTGCATCCACCATTTTCTCCTGGAAGACTTCGCGCGTACCATGATTCGATGCAGGAATTACCAGGGTGATTGGTTCATTTGGAAGTGCTTTGTCAATTTGGTTCCAACGCGTGTACGGGTTAGCGACCATTTTGCCATTTGATGGAAGTTGTGCAGCAAGTGCAGCGAAGACATGTTGTGGACGCAGTTTATAAGCTGCTTTGTTAGCATTCGATGCAAATACAATACCGTCATAACCAATTTTGATTTCTAGTACCTGGTTAACGCCATTCTTTTTACATTCTGCCAGTTCAGTACTTTTGATTTGACGCGAAGAGTTTGCGATATCAATGGTGTTATCACCCACGCCATTACAGAACTGCTTTAAACCACCTGAAGAACCGCCAGAACCGACAACTGGTGTTTTAAACTGAGGAAAAGTATTCCCGAATTCTTCCGCCACGATACTGGCATAAGGAAGTACAGTTGAAGAACCTGCAATTTGAATGGTGTCACGAGCTGCGTGTGCAGTCGTTACAGCAGTTGCCCCGGTTACTGCTAATGCTAAAGCTATATTTGTAAAGCGCATTCTAGTATCTCTCTCATTTATGCAAATTTGGAGTACACCACTTTTTATTCAGTTTTGTACTTCTTTCGATACCTGCATTTTGATTTTAGAATATGACAGATAAGTTACAGCTTTATTACGATTTAGTGATTTTTAATCTAGCGGTTTTTTCTTGATTAAATTTTTATGGATTTCAATGATTAAGTTCTTTTTGTCATTCACTTCAATAAAAATTTTAGACCAATGACATGTAACAATTTTTATAAACCTGAACTCAGGATAAATCCTGCTCCCCAGTTTTACATAAGCCTATGACAAATAAATAACAGGCCAAACGGGATTCAGACCTTCCGTGTTTTTGTGAGGAATTTCGATCTGGGAAAGGACCTTTTTTTATTTTTAAGCGCACAAAAAAGGAGATCATTTCGATCTCCTTTTTTTCACACCACCATCACTTATGCAATGGGTGGCGTATAAGTACCGTCAGCGATTGAATCTTTGATACGATCCGCTTCTGCAAGCACTAATGCCAGCAAGTTCTTCACGTTATCAAGCGTTGCAACCGGGCTTAAAGTAGTCATTTTCAGAGACTGAACCTGACCGACTTTCGTCACACCAATGTTCGCTTCACCACGCGCAAACAGTTCGTCTGCTACGTTTTGATTGAGCGTATCGAGTAATTCAACCGGATATCCCGCTGGAACCACACGGAACAAGACAGACGCGAATTGAGGCTCAAGCAGAAGCTCCAGACCATCAGTCGCTTTAATGTAGTCTGCCACATCACGGGTTAATTTCACGCCATGATCGATCATCGAACCATAAAGCTCTTCGCCCAGTGCTTCAACTGTCATCCACAATTTCAATGCATCAAAACGACGCGTGGTTTGTAGCGACTTAGACACCAGATTCGGAACGCCGTGTTCTTCATCATAAGCGGAGTTCAGATACTCTGCTTCATAATGCATGAAACGGTAATTCGCTTCATCTTTCAGCAGGAACGCGCCACAAGAAATGGTTTGGAAATAATGCTTATGGAAATCAAGCGTGATCGAATCCGACAGCTCAATCCCGTCCAGCATAGAACGATAGTCATTGGATAGAATCAGTGCACCACCCCATGCCGCATCGATGTGCATCCACGCGCCATATTTATTGGTGATTTCACGAATTGCTTTCAATGGATCAATCGCACCAGCATCCGTTGTACCCGCTGTTGCCACCACACATGCCACGATCTTGCCTTCAGACTGAAGATGCGCCATGGTTTTTTCCAGCGCGTCTACGTCCATCTGTGCATTTTCATTCACAGGTACAGTCACGACAGACTGGAAGCCCATGCCCATCATCGCCATGTTCTTTTGCACAGAGAAATGTGCATTTTCAGAACAGATGACTTTGACATTACGCATCGCATCCGCAGGAATACCATCGCGCTGAACCGACCACGGATTACCGTTTTCGTCTTTCCAGTTTTTCGCGATGCAAGCATCACGCGCCAGCAATACGCCCATCAAGTTAGACTGTGTACCACCAGAAGTGAATACACCGGCCTGACCTGCACCATAGCCCACTTTTTGACGTAACCAGTCAATCAGCTGAACTTCCATCAACGAACCGGCCGGGCTTTGATCCCATGAGTCCATTGACTGGTTGGTTGCGTTAATCAGCACTTCCGCGATCTGGCTAGTTACCATCGTTGGACAGTGAAGATGCGCAAGTGAGTGCGGATGATGAACTTTTAAGCTCTTGTTGAGAAATAGCTCAACCATACGCTCAAGAGATTTTTCTACACCCAAGCCTTCTTTTGAAGGGTTAAATGCAATCGCACTGCGCAGCTCGTTAATGCTGCCACCAGTGTACATTTTGTCGTTTTGCAACCATGCCGCAACCGCTTTGGTCGCTTGGTCCATGCCAGCCTGATAGTCAGCAATGGATGCAGCATCATTGCAGAGTAACGCTTTACGATGTTCTGCGAAATCTACCATGAATTATGCGCCTCGAACTGCAACTAGTGCTTCAGCAACCGATTTTTTGAAACGAGTAATCACTTCAACACATTCGTCTTGAGTAATGATCAACGGGCAAAGTAAACGAATCACTGTACCGTTACGACCACCTTTCTCAAGCAATAATTTATTGTTGAAACAAGCGGTTTGGATCGCTGCAGCCAACTGACCATCAGCAGGTAAAGAACCCATATGATCCGCATCTTTGCGCTCATCTACGATTTCAACGCCGATCATCAGACCACGGCCACGCACGTTACCGATACACGGGAATTCAGTAGCCAGTTTTTTAAGTTCAGCTTGCAGGAAATCACCACGCTCTTGTGCATTTTGAGCCAGGTTCTGTTCTTTAATGGTATTGATCGTTGCAAGACCTGTACCCATCGCCAATTGGTTACCACGGAAAGTACCGGTATGACCTGCTGGCTGCCAAGCATCAAACTTACGTTTAATACCAAGTACGGCAAGCGGTAAGCTACCACCTACGGCTTTAGACATCACTACAACATCAGGTTCGATACCTGCGTGTTCGAATGCAAACATTTTGCCTGAACGTGCAAAACCAGCCTGAACTTCATCAAGAATCAACACGATATTGTGTTTTTCAGTCACTTCGCGGATTTTTTGCAACCATTTTACTGGCGCAGTCACCACACCGCCTTCACCTTGAATCGCTTCAAGAATCACAGCTGCAGGTTTGGTCACGCCGCTTTCTACATCTTCAATGAAGTTTTCAAAGTAGTAAGTCAGGGCATCAACACCGGCTTCACCACCAAGACCCAATGGACAACGGTATTCATGCGGATACGGCATGAACTGTACACCCGGCATCAAACCGTTCACTGCATTTTTCGCAGACAGGTTACCTGTCATTGCCAATGCACCGTGAGTCATACCATGGTAGCCGCCAGAAAAGCTGATCACTGAGCTACGACCGGTAAAGGTTTTCGCCAGTTTAATCGCGGCTTCAGTTGCATCTGCACCGGATGGACCACAGAACTGCAAGCAGTACTCTTCTTGGCCACCTGGAAGATAAGAAAGAAGTGCTTCAGTAAAAGCATCTTTTAAAGGAGTAGTAAGATCCAGGGTATGCAATGGTAAACCGCTTGCAATTGTATCCTGGATACTTTGAATGACTGCAGGATGATTATGGCCTAAAGCCAACGTCCCTGCCCCAGCTAAACAATCAAGGTACTCAGTACCTTCAACATCGGTAACCCAGCAACCTTGTGCTTTCGCTATCGCTAACGGTAATTTACGTGGATAACTACGCACATTCGATTCCATCTGACTTTGGCGAGTCAAGTAGTATTCGTTTGTGGAATTGGTGGCAGGGTTTACAGAAGTAACGCTCATATCGAATTACCATCTCTGATATGGGTGAAAGAAATAAGTCTGGTGACGTTTGGTCCTTTGACTCGGCGCTTTATAAAGGTTCTAGCTAGCAGTTTTGTATTCGAATAACTAGGAGGCGGATGATACCGAATTTTTCAGGAAAATAAACAACTTTCAGTCACATTTTGTCCTAATCTTTATCGAAAAAAAACATCATGCTAATCCATCCCCTAAATCATCATCTTACAGTGTGACAGCAGAAAGAAAAGCGTGTTCTTTTATGGTTTTTTGTAGCGCAGGCGGCATTCAGGTAACCAATCTTAAAATTATTCATTAAGTATTTAATTATTAAAAATAAATATAAATTAAATAATGAGATAAAATTAAAGAGAATTTAACACTCTTACGACAAATATTTCGTAAAAAGATCACAATTGAGATTTAATATTTTAACAACGGCTTAGATGGCCAATTTTAAGAAAAACAGGACAATTTCATGCGTCTCTTAGCACTTACCAGTTTGATCCTTGCCAGCACCCTCGCCACAGGCGCATTTGCAGCTCCTGCTGAATCTCTGAATTATAATGTTGTTAATCTTTCAGCAGAGGCCAGCCGTGAAATCTCAAATGATGAAATGCATGCTGTGCTTTATATTGAAAAATCCAACAAACAGCCGGCTGAACTGGCCACTCAAATTAACCAGCTGATGAATCAAGCAATTGCTACAGCACGCAAATATCCAACTGTGAAAATCGAGACTGGGGCACAAAGCACTTATCCTATTTATGACAATGACAACCGCAAATTGAAAGAATGGCGTGGTCGTGCCCAGATTCGTCTGGAATCAAAAGATTTTAAAGCGACATCTCAATTGATTGCTGAATTACAACAGCACTTCCAGACCCAGTCAATTAATTTCAAGGTATCTGACGAAAAGCGTAAAAAAGTTGAAAGCGAGCTGATGATTGAAGCCACCAAAAACTTCCAGCAACGCGCACAGGCACTCACCCAGACCTGGAACAAACCGAGTTATCAACTGGTGAACTTAAACCTGAATACTAATAACTATTCACCACAGCCAGTACCGCGTATGGCCATGATGAAATCTGCATCGGCTGATATGGCGGTTCCTGAGCAGGAAGTTGCGGCGGGCGAATCGCAAATGACGGTCAGCGCGAATGGGGCGATTCAGTTTAAATAAGACTTCATTATATTATTCGCACTTTTAAGAACCACCCTTTTGGGTGGTTTTTTATCATGTGAATATTCTTTAAAAACCGAGGCTACAAATTCATACAAACTCAGGTAGGAATTAAGGTTTGACCGGTTTAGAGTAACGGACATTTGTTCCAGTCCTCTCTGCTCATGTCCCTTGACCAATTGAATCTTTACCTGTTTCATATCTTAAATGTACCCGACCAAGCCTCAATCTGGATGATCGACTATGCCTCCCTGATTGCGCATGACCTGGTTTATCTCTTTCTGCTGATTTTTTCTATTGCCTGGTTCCGTGGTAGTTACCAAGTAAAAATGGGGATTATCAAAGCATTTATTTTTACAGCTATTACCTTGTCGATCAGCGAGATATTGTCTGCGATCCTTAATACCCCACGCCCGTTTGTGATGGATGTTGGTCGCACCCTGATTGAACATGCACCGACTGGTTCTTTTCCCAGCAACCATATGAGTATTTTTAGTGGAATTGCCTTCGCTTATTATTTTTCACCGCAGCGAGACTTGGGACGAATTCTAATCTGGACAGCTTGGCTGGTAGCGTGGTCGCGTGTTTATGTCGGTGTGCATTTTCCGATTGATATGCTGGGTGCATTCCTGATGGCAATAACAGTAAATTTAGCTGGATTACCATTGTGGTGGAAATATGAGAATCAAATCATGAACTTTATTTTGGGTATTCATTATTGGTTATTTTCGCCTTTAATTCGAATGGGCTGGATTAAATAAATATAATTAAAATGTCATAAAAAATCCCGCTCGAAAGCGGGACTTTTTGAATCTCTAAACTTGAATCTGAATAACTCAATAAATCGCCATATGATTGCGATGAATCATTTCTAGTGAACGTGCTTCACCTAACACCTGATGTACTTTATCCGATGCCAGACCACGAACGATATCTGCTGAACGCGAACTGAAATTGACACGCCCTACAGCAATCCGGTGACCTTGTGTATCAACACATTCCACCACATCACCACGTTCGAAGTGACCTTCAACAGCTTTGACGCCTACAGGCAACAAGCTACGATGATTGTCTTTAATGGCTTTTACTGCACCATCATCAATCACCAAACGACCTGCGGTTTGCAAGTGAGCCGCCAACCATTGCTGATGCGCTGTCATCCGGTCTTTGTCAGTGACAAATAAGGTGCCTAACAATTCGCCAGACATTAGACGTGATAGAACACCATCACTATCACCACTTGCAATTAAGGTCGGACAGCCCGACTTTGCAGCCAGACGTGCAGCACGAACTTTGGTCAGCATGCCACCACGACCAAATTTACCGCCTCCACCGGCCATATCAAACAGACTTTCATCCATCGCACGTACGGTATGGAACAGTTTGGCATCTGGATTAGACCGTGGGTCTGAGTCAAACATCCCTTCCTGATCCGTTAAGATAATCAGAAGGTCTGCATGAACCTGACCTGCCACCATGGCCGCAAGCGTGTCGTTGTCACCAAAGCGAATTTCGTCAGTCGAAACCGTGTCATTTTCATTGATCACCGGAATCACGCGCCAATCAATCAGGTTCTGCAAGGCATCACATGAGTTGAGGTAGCGACGACGATCTGCCAGATCATCATGGGTTAACAATACTTGCGCAGTTCGAATCTGATGCTTCTCAAGTACGCTTGACCAGGTATGAATCAGGCCCATCTGACCGATGGCAGCACAAGCCTGAAGACTGGGTAGATCAGTGGGTCGATTCTCAAGTTTCATTCGCACCATACCTTCAGCCACAGCACCGGAAGACACCAGAATAATCTCGTGTCCTGCATTGTGTAGATCTGCGATTTGTCCCGCCCAATGCGAGATAGCATCTAAATCTAAACCTTGTCCATTTGCTGTGAGTAAAGATGATCCGATTTTAACAACGATTCGTTTACAACCCTTGAGCTGACGCTGCCCATCTACCACTTCTATCATCTTGTCCTCAGACTCTTTTCTCAGAGATTAGCGTACGTAGTACACTTCCACATCACTATCATCATCGCCATCTTCATCATCTTCGTCATCGCCCAGAATACCGGCAAGACGTTGCTGACGACGCATCTCACGATACGCTTCTTTTGCAGCGATGGTTTGTTCACGTGTTTCAGCTTCAAGCTGATCACGGAATGCTTTCATTTCTGCTGCATATTCTTGATCTTCAGCTTCGCGTTCACGTTGCTCTTCGATCTGATCCATCAGGTAGTAAACTACGTCTTTGGTGCCTTCAGCCGTTAAGCCAGAAGTCTCAAAAACTGGGCCTTCCCACTGCAATTCTTCAAGAATATGGGTGCACCATTCTTCACGTGTTTCTTCAGCCAACTGATCGACTTTGTTCAGCACCAATACGATCGGCAGTTTTGAAAGCGTTGGGGAGAAATTTTCTAACTCTTTCATAATTGCTTTAGCATTATGTGCCGGATCTGAGCCATCAATCGGCTGTACGTCAACGATGTGTAACAAGATACGGGTACGCGCCAAGTGCTTCAGGAAGCGAATCCCAAGACCTGCACCTTCAGATGCGCCTTCGATCAGGCCCGGAATATCCGCCATCACGAATGAACGGTGACTATCGGCATCGACCACACCCAGGTTTGGCACCATGGTGGTAAATGGATAATCTGCAACTTTTGGTTTTGCTGCCGAGACTGCACGAATGAAGGTTGATTTACCCGCATTTGGCATACCTAGCAAGCCGACATCTGCCAGAACTTTAAGCTCTAGACGGATTTCACGGAATTCACCTTTTTGACCATGCGTACATTTACGTGGTGAACGGTTGGTCGATGATTTAAAGTGGGTATTACCTA